>JAFADT010000756.1 GCA_023424585.1 Pseudomonadota bacterium | reverse complement strand
GGGTGTGGCTGTCCGGGAACCAGCCGGAACTGGGGAACTGGAATGGCGCGGAGGTGGAGCTCTACCAGGCCGTGGACGGCGCCTACGCGGGCGCCGTCACCTTCGCGGCGGGCACGGCCCTGGAGTTCAAGGTGACGCGCGGCTCCTGGGAGACGGTGGAGAAGAGCAGCACGGGCGCGGAGGTGGCCAACCACACCTTCACCACCGGCGGCGGCTTCGAGCGCGCGTCCGTGGAGGTGCGCGGCTGGGCGGACCTGACCACGCCCCCGCCTCCCCCGCCGCTCACCGGAGACGTGCGCTACCTGCGCGACGTCGTGCCCCAGGACCCCACCCTCAAGCCGCGCGACGTCATCATCTGGCTGCCGCCCGGCTACGACGCGGACCCCGCGCGCCGCTACCCGGTGCTCTACATGCACGACGGGCAGAACCTGATGGACGTCAGCACCGCGTTCGCCGGCGAGTGGAACGTGGATGAGACGGCGCAGGCGCTGGTGGAGGCAGGCCAGGTGGAGCCGCTCATCATCGTGGGCATCTACAACACCGCGGACCGCATCGCGGAGTACACGCCGGTGCCCTTCCCGCCGGAGTTCCCGGACGCGGGCCGCGCGGACGTGTACGGCCGGTTCCTCATCCAGGAGCTGAAGCCGCGCATCGACGCGGAGCTCCGCACGAAGCCGGAGGCGGAGTTCACGGGGCTCGCGGGCTCGTCGCTGGGCGGGCTCGTCTCCCTGTCGCTGGGGCTCAAGCACCCGGACGTCTTCAGCCGCCTGGGCGTGGTGTCGCCGTCGGTGTGGTGGGCGGACCGGGAGCTCCTCGCGGAGGTGAACGCGCTCACCGCGAAGCCCGCGCTGCGCATCTGGGAGGACATCGGCACCCACGAAGGCTCCGGCAGCCAGGCGGAGACGGTGGCGGATGCCCAGGCCCTGCGCGACGCGCTGGTGGCCAGGGGCTGGGTGCTGGACGACGACCTCCGGTACACGGTGGTGGAGGGAGGTCAGCACAACGAGGCCGCGTGGAGCGCGCGCTTCGGCGACATCCTGCGCTTCCTGTATCCCGCGACGCGGTGACGAAGCTTCCGTGCCCCCACGGAGGCCCCCCTGACGAGGGGCGAGCCTCCGGGCGGGCCCCGGGTGTCAGCGCTCGGACGGGACCAGGGGGCCCGTGGAGACGCGCTCGGGGACATCCAGCTCCCGCCACAGGGCTTCGGGCAGCGGGTCCGGGACGTCGAGCGCGGCGGCCACGCTCGCGCCGGGCGCGTAGACGCGGTGGTTGTTCACGCGGAAGTCGCTGTCCACCACGGTGGAGATGACCGCGACGCGGCCCAGGTCATTGATGGGCGGCCCGTCCGAGCGGAACGCGACCCGGTCCACGAGCAGCACCTCCGCGCTGCCCGGGGGCGTCACCCAGACCGTGTAGCGCTGCGCGAGCAGGTCCACGCTCATGCGGAAGTGGTACGTCTGGTTGCGCACGTACGGCACCCGGCGGATCCACGAGTAGCCCGCGCCATTGCGCACCTGGAAGATGCCGTCCTCGCTCATACGCAGCGCCATGTTCAGCCGGTTGAAGGCCGTCACCTCCGTGGAGCTGTCCGTCCAGCCCACCACGCCGCCGCCCAGGTTGTCCGCCAGCGGGGTGAGGTCGAACTCCACGATGCGCGTGCCCGTGTTGCTGGTGCCCAGCAGGTGCTGGCCGCGCGGCAGGGTCAGCTTCGAGTACCAGGGGTAGTTGGGGCGCGGGTTGAAGCGCAGCAGGGCCTCCAGGAAGTAGTAGTCGCCGTAGATGAGGCTGACGTTGATCTCCTGCCCCGCCGGGTAGTTGCCCACGCCGTGCAGCAGCAGGCCCGGGCTGTTGGTGCCCTGCGCGAGGTACGCGGGCGACACCAGCGAGTCCAGCATCGCCAGCGCGGCGGTGCGGTAGGTGGTGCGCCGGGTGGCGTCCGTCTCCAGGGTGCTCAGCTCCAGCAGGGCGGACGCGACCACGGCCGCGGCGGAGGAGTCCTTGGACTGTCTGGGGGCGTTGAAGTCCCAGTTGGGCACACGGTCCGCGGGCAGGTTCGCCAGGTACCAGTCCGTCACCCGCCGGGCCGCGGTGAGGAAGCGCGCGTCCTTCGTGTAGCGGTACACCATCGTGTAGCCGTAGATGAGCCACGCCTGCCCGCGCGCCCAGGTGGAGCTGGCGGAGTAGCCCTGGAAGGTGCCTCGGGAGCGGATGGTGCCGTTGTTGTTGTAGTCCACGTAGTGGAACGAGCTGCCATTGGAGCGCACCGCGTCCTGGAGCGTCCGGAGCGCGTGGTTCACCGCCATGGTGCGCCACACCGCGGGGCCGCCGTTCTGCGCGCCCCAGAGCAGCAGCTCGATGTCCATCATCGTGTCGGTGACGAGCGGGATGTTCCAGCTCGAGTTCCAATCACAGCAATCGATGATGCCCACCGTGCTGTTGTAGCGGGTGGCCAGCGAGGCGGCGGAGGTGAGCAGCACGTCGCGGTAGTAGGGGTCCCCCGTGAGCCGCCAGGCATTGCCATAGCTGTTGTACATCTTGAAGCCCAGGTCGTGCGTCTCCGTGTTGGTCTGCTGGACCTCCAGGGGCCGCGTCCACAGGTCCGCGCGGTCGCGCCAGTAGGGCTCGTTGGCGACCTGGAACATGAACCACATGCTCCCGGGGAAGAAGCCCTGCGTCCACGCGATCTTGTCCGTGTTGGCCACCGTGGTCCACGTCCCGTTGGACAGGGACGACTTGGGTGACCGGTTCACGTTGGGCAGCTCCGGAATCGTGTCCGCGAGCTGCGCGCGGGCGAACGTGAAGGCCCGCACCGCGTCCGAGTCCGTGAAGGCCTGCGCCCCCGTCGCCACCAGCAAGGCCAACATCCCCCCCAGCTTCACTCCCTGCCTGGCCCAGTCCATACGCCCCTCCCCTGCTTGACCGGCGCGGAAGGTGCGGGTGTGCCAACCCGGGCAACAGGTGCCCCGGGGGCCCGGGCTGGCCGTCCCCCCGGCCTCGCCGGAGGGCCCTGGCGTGTGTCAGTCGACCTTCAAGGCACGGGCCTCGGCCAGGACCGAGCTGGAGTCTCGGGGTGACGCGGGCTCCCCCGCCTCGGTCCTTGAGTCAGGTGCATCGCTCCGCGGCACCGACAGGGTCGACCCGTCGGTGCCTCGTTGGAATGCAGCCTTGCGCGATGAAGCAGCCGCGCGGAGCCCCACTCAAAAGCCGGGCGGGCGCTCACCAGCGACGCCGGAGGCCCGCTCCAGGGCGATGCCCACGCGGCCCAGGGTGCCCTCGCCGAAGAGCTGGCCGATGAGCGTCACGCCGTGGGGGACGCGGCGCGGGGTGGCGAAGGTGGGCGCGGGGCGCATGGGGTCCGGGGCCCAGTCGCTGCGGGCCCTGGACACCTCCACGAAGCCGGTGCGCAGCGTGAGCGACGGGTGGCCCGTGTGGTTGGTGATGGTGAGGGCCTCGTCGCGCAGCGAGGGCACGAGCAGCACGTCCACCTGGGACATGATGCGCGCCATCTCCTGGGCCACCTTGCGACGCAGCCGGTCCGCCTGCACGAAGTCCACCGCGGACAGGAAGCGGGACTGGCGGAAGAGGTTGGGCCACGCGTCCGGCGTCTGCATCTTCAGCGCGTCCACGCCGTGGCCGAGCGTGAGCTCCTCGAAGGCGGCGGCGGCCTCCGCGAAGAGGATGACGTTGAGGGAGGCGTAAGGCCAGTCGGGGAGCTGGACCTCCACCGGCGTCAGGCCCAGCCCCTGGAGCGTCTCCAGCGCCTGGCGGGCCACGTCCGTGGCGGGGCGCTCCTTCATCCACGCGGGCACATAGCCCACGCGCAGGCCCTTCACGGGCGCGTTCGCGTCGAAGTCCAGCTTCGCGGGCACGCTCGCCACGTCGCCCGCGTCCGGGCCGTTGAGCGCGGCGAGCACCAGCAGCGAGTCCTCCACCCCGCGCGTCATGGGCCCCAGCTTGTCCAGCGACCAGCACAGCGTCATGGCGCCCGTGCGCGGCACGCGGCCGAAGGTGGGGCGCAGGCCGGTGACGCCGCAGCGCATGGACGGCGACACGATGCTGCCCCCCGTCTCGCTGCCCAGGGAGAAGCCCACGAGCCCCGCCGCCGTCGCCGCGCCCGGCCCCGCGCTGCTGCCGGAGGAGCCCTCCTCCAGGAGCCATGGGTTCTTCGTCTCGCCGCCGAACCAGACGTCGTTGAGCGCGAGCGCGCCCAGGCTGAGCTTCGCCACCAGCACGGCGCCCGCGCGGTGCAGCCGGTCCACCACGGCGGCGTCCGTGGTGGGGACGCGGTCGCGGAACGGCTCCGCGCCGTAGGTGGTGCGGATGCCCGCGGTGTCCACCAGGTCCTTCGCTCCCCAGGGGATGCCGTGCAGCGGGCCCTTGTAGCGGCCCGCCGCGAGGTCCTTGTCCGCCTGCCGCGCCTGCTGGAGCGCCAGCTCCTCCGTCAGGGTGATGACGCACTGGAGCTTCGGGTCGTGGCGCTTCAGCCGCGCGAGATAGAGCCGCGTGAGCCGCTCCGACGTGATGGCGCGCGACTCCACCCAGCGCGACAGCTGGGTGAGCGGCGCGAAGGCGATGTCCTCCTCCTTCGCGGGCAGCGGCACCTTCGCGGCGCGGCTGCGCACGAAGCGGTCCCTGGCGGGCGCGGTGGGCCCGAGCCCCGGCAGCGAGGGGTTCCACTGCGACGCGGGCGACAGCGTGGGCTCCAGCGCGAGCTTGCGCGGGCCGGTGCGGCGCTCGTGCAGCGGCGCCAGGGACACACGCCAGTTGCCGGCGGCCTGGGTGCGCTCGGCGGGCGTGAGCCGCACCTGCATCAGCTTCTCGGCCTCCGCGAAGGTGGTGGGGCTGACCTCCGGCCCCACCGTGGGGCCCGCGCCGAAGGTGGGCGGCGCCCCGGCCGGCGGCGCGGACGGGCCCGCGTCCGGCGCCGCGGAGACGGCGGTGCTCGCGAGTCCAAGCACGGTGTGGGTCAGGAACTGCCGACGCGAGCTGGCCATGGCGCAACCTCCCGGATGAAGCGAAGGGGCGCCAGTGTGCCACCTCCTACGAGCGGTGCACGTCGCGGAAGGCCAGCATGTCCCCCAGCCGCTGCTCCTTCGCGTCGTCGAAGCCGCAGGTGGCGTCCCACGTCTCCGGGTTCTCGTAGGTGCCGAACAACATGTCCCAGAGGGGCAGGTCGCCGTAGTTGTTCTTGTGCTTGCCGTACTCGTGGTGGATGCGGTGCATCTCCGGCCGCTGGAAGAACCAGCCCACCCAGCGCGGGGTGCGGATGTTGGTGTGGTAGAAGTACTCGCCCAGCGCGCAGCAGGCCGTGTAGACGCCGCCCGCCACCGGGCTCAACCCCAGCACCGTGTAGACGAGCAGCCCGCCAATGAGGCTGTTGGCCGTCATCTCCAGCGGGTGCTTGTAGAAGCTGGTGATGACCTCCAGCCGCTGCGGGCTGTGATGGATCTGGTGGAAGAGGCGCCAGAGCACGTCGCTCTCGTGCCGGGCCCGGTGCCACCAGTAGAAGACGAACGTGGCGATGAGATAGGCCAGCACCCCGCCCGCCACCGGGTTCACGTGCTCGGACAGGTGGAAGACCGAGCGCGCGGAGAACCACCGGTCCCACGTGTAGCCGCCCAGAATCACCACCCCTACCTGCGCCAGGTTGATGAGCACCACGCGCAGGTGCCAGCCGCGCACGCGGGGCAGCTTCCACCCCAGCGACAGCTGTTCCACGAGAAAGCAGAGACCGGCGATGAGGACGAGCCAGGGGAGCATGGAGATTCCTCGAAAGGGTTCAGGCTGGCTCCTCATACGAATGACGCGCCCGGAGGTGTCTAAAGGGCCTGACGGACACTGTCACCTGGGAGGGTTGGGGCGGAAGGGGCGGGGCTGGCATCCTCCCGGGCATGGCTCGGAACAGCACCCTGACGGCGCGGTTGGGCTACATCGACACGCAGGCCACCTTCGTGCAGGCGGCGCTGCTCGCGGCGCACGGGGCGGGGGCTCGCGCGGGCGGCTTTCGCGTGTCGGACGTGCGCTTCTACTTCCTCTTGTTCACCAACTGGGTCGAGCACGACGTCACCCGGCCCTCGCAGGACATCGACCTGACGCAGGTGCGGCGGACGCTGGAGCGGCTGGTGCGCGCGGGCCACGCGGAGGCGAGCACCAGCGCGCCGGTGAAGGGGCTGCCCCGGGGACGGCGGTACGTGCTCACCGGCGAGGGGCTGTGCTCGCTGGCGGAGGGGCTGGCCGCGCGGGAGCGGGCGCCGCTGGAGGAGGCGCTGTTCGTGGTCTGCTTCGCGGCGAGCTACCGCGACGCGGTGCTGTCGCGCGTGGAGGGGCGAGCCCGGGCGCTGTCCCCGGCGGTGCGCAGGCGCGTGGAGCGGGCATTGGATCCGCTGCGGCTGGTGAAGGAGGCGCAGCGCACGTCGGCGGCGGTGCTCGCGGACCTGGAGGAGCGGGTGGAGGCGGGCCTGCGGTACGAGGAGCAGTCGCGCGAGGCGCTGGCCCGCGCGGAGCCCGTGGCGGACGTGGTGCGCGCGCTGGAGGCGGCGGGTTCGTACCAGCTGCACCGGGTGCGACCGCTGGGCGAGGTGCTGCTCGCGCTGCCGGAGGACCTGCGCCAGTTCGAGCTGACGGAGGGCATGGGCCTGCGCTCGCGGCTGCTCTTCGAGCCCCTGGCGGAGCGGGCACGGGCGGAGCACGCGGTGCTGGCGCGGTTGGAGGCGCGGCTCACCTCCGGCAAGGCGCCGGCGTGAGCCGCGAGGTGGGGCCTAACGCAGCGCCCGGGTGAGGCGCGAGCCCAGGGCCAGCGCGAGGCCATCCTCGACCAGGCCCGCGGCCACGTTCGGCACGCGCAGCCGCTGCGTCATGAGGCGGCGGAAGCCATAGAAGACGTAGCTGGAGGCGATGGCGGCGCCCGCGCCGATGAGGGCGAGGCCCAGCCTCGCGCCCCTGCGCTTGCGAGACACCGCGGCGCCGGTGATGGCCCCCGAGAGGACCCGGCCCGTCAGGATGGGGAAGGCGGTGCGCGCGGGCGCCGTGGGGGACTTGTCCCCCAGCACCTCACCGAGCGCCAGGAGGCCCAGGCGCTGCGACACCTTTCGCGACGTCAGGCCCGGCAGGGCCCGCTTCAGCGCGCGCGTCGGCTTGCGCGACAGCTCCCGCGAGAGGAGCGCGGGCGCCGTCATGCTGCGCATCCCGGCGAGGACGCCGAAGCCCGCCGCCGTCCAGACATCGTTGTTCGTTCGCATGGCGCTCAACCCCCAACTGGGTGGTGAAAGCTGGAGGTTGGGGGCGCCGCGCCCGTGGGGCCACGGCCCGGCGAGCGGGCACCCAGGCGCCCGGCGGCGAGGACGCGAGCGGCGCCGGGTTCTCCGTCTGGACCCACCGGGCGATGATGGCGTTGAGGTACCCGGCCTTCAGGGCGCGCGTGGAGCCCGAGGCGCCCGCCACCTCCTCGACCAGGGTCCCCAGCTCATGGATGGGCGGAGTGACGGGGGGCGGCTGTCGCTGCGTGCTCATACCGCGAGTCCATGCCCCGCCAGCGACACTCCCGGCCAGCCGTCGCTTCAGGGCTTGAAGCCGTCTCCAGACCTCGCGGGTCAGGGTCCACTCCAGCGGCGGCGTGAGCCCGCGGAGGGAGCTCCCGAGGGGAGGGGCAGCCGTCCAGGTGACTCGCGTTCCGCGTCCGCATCCCCGGGCCTCATCCCTCCGTGTTGCGAAGGAAGTCCGCCACCTGCGCGAAGCGATCATCCAGGAAGCTCCGCAGGCCGCCGGTGACGCCGCGCTGGTCCAGGGCCTTCTGCATGCAGCGCAGCCACGCGTCCCGCATCGCCGTGTCCACCGGCAGGTGGCCGTGGCGCATGCGCAGCCGGGGGTGGCCGTGCGTCGCGCTGTAGTGCTGCGGCCCGCCCAGCCAGCCCACCAGGAACATGCCGAAGCGCTGGCGCGTGCCCCGGTTCACCTTCCCCTGGTCGTCCCGCTCGTGAATCGACGCGAGCGCGGGCTCCTCCGCGTCCATCACGTCGTAGAAGGCCTCCGCGAGCGCGTAGACGGCCTCCTCGCCGCCCATGCGGGTGAAGGGGGTGTCGTCCAGCGTGGGGACCCAGCCGTCCGACGGCGGGGGCTTCAATTCCATGCTCATGGCTTCCTCATGCCGCCCAGCGCCTTGGCCGACGCTGGAGGCTCTTCAATCCCAATCCTTCACAGAACGCCTTGAAGCGCGCTTCCGGCACGCCCTTCCACTCCAGGTCCGCGAGCGACGCCGTGCCCGGCAGCGGCGCGTCCTCCACCAGGGTCGCCAGCGTGCGATACAGCCGCGCGTCCTCGCGGTGCGCCTTCAACGTCGCCGCCAGCTTGTCCGCGCCCCGCACCTTCACCGTCCACTCCGCGGCGCTGTCCGGGATGGCCTCCAGGTGTCCATACGCCTGGAGCACCGCCGCCGCGCCCTTCGCTCCGAAGCCGGCCAGCCCCGGGATGCCGTCCGCGTCGTCGCCCATCAGCGCCAGCAGGTCCGGCACGCTCTCCGGCGCCACGCCCAGCTTCGCCTTCACCCCGTCCGCGTCCACCACCTTCTGCTGCCGCCGGTCCACCTGCACCACGCGCTGGCCGCGCACGCACTGCCCCAGGTCCTTGTCCGGGGTGAGCAGCCGCACCTGCTCCACCTCGCCCGCCCAGCGCGCCGCCGCGGTGGCCAGCGCGTCGTCCGCCTCCTGGTCCTTCATGGACCAGACGCGCACGCCGAGCGCCGCCACGGCCTCCTCCACCAGGTCGAACTGCGCGTGCAGCTCCGGCGGCACGCCGTCGTCACTCTTGTAACCGGCGAACAGCGCGTTGCGGAACGAGCGGATGGGGTTGTCGAACGCGACCGCCACGTGGGTCACGGCCTCCTCCTCGTCGTGCAGGAGGGCGAGCAGGGAGTCCATCACCCCGGCGGTGGCCTTCACGTCGCGCCCGTCTGGAGCGGTGGTGCCCGGCCGGGGCGAGTAGTGGGCCCGGTACAGCTCATAGGTGCCGTCCACGAGGTGCAGGCGCATGTTCCCCCCTCTAGCGTCCCTGCCGCCGCGCGGCCAGCAGCCCGTGCAGGGAGCCATGGGGAGCGGCCCTGCGCGGCGCTTCCTGGCTGCGCGCCTCGTTCCCTACACGACGCCTGTCAACCCCCTTGGCCAGCGTGCCTGGCGGGGACGGGTCGCCGATGCCGACTGGATGCACACCGCCCATTTTCTGGAGCGACTCCCTCTGGGCCGCGCCGGAGCGTCCCAGCATTCCACCGGCATGAGGTGATCCATGCGCCCGAAGCTGTTCGCCGTCACCCTGCTCTGCGCCGCGGCCCTTGGCTGCGCAGGCAAGCAGGTGATTGCCACGTCCACCCATCAGCAGCGCGTCCAGGCGGAGGCGGCGCTCCGCTCGGCGGAGAACTCGCAGGCGCCGAAGGTGCCCGAGGCCGCCCGGCATCTGGAGTACGCGCGCCAGCAGATCGCCGACGGCGAGCGGCTGATCCGCGAGGGTGAGCAGGAGGCCGCGGAGCTGCGGTTCCGCCAGGCGGCCGCGGACGCGGACCTCGCGTCGGCGCTGGCCCGCGCGGTGCCGCTGAAGGACGAGGCGCGGCGGGCCTCCGAGCAGGCCGAGTCCCTGCGCCGCGGTCAGTGAGTCCCCCACCTCTAGCCTTGTGAGGAGCGAGTCATGCAGCGTTGGAAACTTGGATGGTTGGCGGTCGCCGGGGTCACGGCGCTCTCGGTGGGGTGTGCCCATGGTCCGCCGCCGGGTGAGCTGACCGCGGCGCGCCAGGCCTACCGCGAGGTGGCCACGAGCCCCGAGGGCCGCGAGCGCCCCGCGGACGTGGCGGCGGCCCGGGCGGCCCTGCAGGAGGCGGAGAACGAGTACGCGGAGAGCCAGGGCTCGACGAAGACGCGCTCGCTGGCGTACGTGGCCTTGCGCAAGGCGGAGACCGCCCAGGCGCGCGGCGAGGCGGACCTGGCCGCGCAGCAGCGGGCCCAGGCGGAGGCGCTCCTGCGCCAGGAGCAGGAAGCGCGCGCGCAGAGCCTCACGCGTCAGCAGGAGGAGGAGCGCGCGAGGTACGAGCAGCAGCGGCAGCTGTACGAGCAGCAGCGGCAGCAGTACGAGGCGCAGCGCGCGCAGGAGGCCGAGCGGATGCGCACGGCGGACGCGCAGCAGCGTCAGCAGTTGGAAGCGGAGATGCAGCGGCGCATGGAGCAGCAGCAGGCCGAGGCGCAGCGGCTGGCGGAGCTCAACCAGCAGCTCCAGCAGCGCACGCAGGAGCTGGAGCAGGAGCGTCAGGCGCGGCTCCAGGCGGAGCAGCGCGCGTCGCAGACGCTGACGCGGCTGCAGGACGAGAACGTGAAGGTGCGCGAGGAGGCGCGCGGCACGGTGGTGACGTTGTCGGGCAGCGTGCTGTTCGCGACGAACGCGACGGAGCTGCTGCCCGCGGCGCGAGACCGGCTGTCGGAGGTGGCGACGGCGCTGAAGGAGTCGAAGAACCCGCTCCTCATCGAGGGCCACACGGACTCGCGAGGGTCGGAGAGCTACAACGACCAGCTGTCGGAGCGGAGAGCGGAGAGCGTGAAGAACTTCCTGGTGAACCAGGGCGTCCCGCCGGACCGCATCCAGGTCCGCGGCATGGGTGAGAACCGGCCCGTGGCGTCGAACGCGACGGCGGAGGGCCGCGCGAACAACCGCCGCGTGGAGATCGTGGTGGAGCGCAACGTGGCCGGAGCGCAGCCGTCGCGCGGCGGCGGCGTGGGAGGCAGCGGGGCGCAGCAGCCAGCCCGGGGCGACCAGGGCCAGAACGCGAAGCCGGAAGGCACGGGCGGCAGCGGCGCGGACGCGAGGCCGCATGGCGCGGGCATCGACCACCAGAGCCCCCAGCCTGAGCAGGGCTCGGGCGACGGCGCCGCGCAGCAGCAGGTGCCCCAGCAGCCCATGGACCACGGGGAGTAGCGCACGCTCGCGGGCTTGAGCACGAAGGTCTCCATCCCGCGTGGGTGGAGACCTTCTTCTTTCCGTGCGTCAGGCGCGCATGCCTCGAGGGAGCGCGTTACCCTTCAAGCCGGCTCCGCCATGACCGACAAGTCCCCCGTCCTGCTCACCACCGAGCGCCTGCACCTGATGCTGCTGCCGCCCGACTCAGCGGAGCGCGTGCTGGCGTACCACGTGGCCAACAAGGACCACCTGGGCCCGGTGTCCCCGGACCGCCCGGCGACCTTCTTCTCCCCAGCCTACTGGCGCACGCGCCTGGCCCAGGACCGCGAGGACTTCCGCCACGACGTGTCCCTGCGCGTCTTCCTCCTCCCCAGGGGCCAGCCCCTCGCGCTCTCCCCCGTCATCGGCAACGCCACGCTCGCCCACATCCGCAGGGGGCCGCTTCAGACCGCGGACCTGGGCTACGGCCTGGATCATCGCCACGAGGGCAAGGGCCTCATGACCGAAGGCCTCCGCGCCTTCTGCGACTTCGCCTTCGGCGCCATGGGCCTGCACCGGCTCCAGGCCAACCACCTGCCGGAGAACCTCCGCAGCGCCGCCGTCCTCCGCCGCCTGGGCTTCATCCCCGAGGGCTACGCGCGCGACTTCCTCCTCATCAACGGCCAGTGGCGAGACCACGTGCTCACCTCGCTCGTGGCCCCCGCCGAACCCGGCCTCCGCGCCAGCCGCTGAGCAACGCGCGGGCCCCGCCCCGGACACCCGCGCGCCCCACGCCCAACAGCCGCTCGCATCCGCCGCATCCCGCGAGGGGCGGGGGGCGGAGCCTGGCGGACCTGCGGCTCAGTGCAGCTGCGTGGGCAGCATGGGCAGCCCGTGGAAGAAGCGCCGCCCGCTCTCGAAGCGATGGTGGAAGGTGACGCGCTGGTCCAGGTACAGCCGCGACATCTCCTCCTCGCCGTACGCGCGGAAGAACGCGGCGCGCGCCTCGTCACAGGCCCGCTCGTACTCCACGCACAGCGCCTCCCACTCCTCCGGCGGGAGCTCCCCCTCCGGCCAGCCCTCGCCGGTGAGGCCGTAGGCGCGCTCCATCGCGTCCAGCTCCCGGGCCCGCATCCGCACGCGCGGATCCTCCGCGATGGCCTCGTCCGCCATCGCCGTGAGGATGTGCGCCACCAGGAAGAAGCCCGCGTCCGGCGGCACCGCGCCCGCGTCCCGCGCGCTCCGGAACGTCACCAGCAGCTGCGCGTCCATCTCCTCGCCGCCCAGCTCCGACAGCTTCTGCGCCAACCCGCGCCACCGGGCCTCGGTCTCCAGGGCCTCCTGCCGCACCCCTTCCAGCTCCAGCTCACCCGTCTTTTTCATGGTGTCCTCTCCCGGCCCGCGAAAGTCCCTTCCCACGAAGGTTCCCACCCCTGTCTGACGTCCGGGCCCGGCAAACCGCGCACTCCCACTTTTCCGAGACGTCCCGGCGCGTCAGGTGCCAGACGCCCGCGCGCGGCGCCGTCACCTGCCAGACGCGCACCTGTCCGCGGAGGGACGGACGGCCCGGCGGCCAGGCCGGGCATTTCGAGGCTGCCCTGGGGACGAACCACACGGCCGGTGATTGCGTCTGGCAACGTCCCTTCACCGAGGCCGGGTGTCACCCGCAGGACGCTTGGGCCGCGCCCGACGCCTGCCCGCGCACTTGGTGGACGACGGTGGTTGCCGCCGGGCCCGGAAGGATGCATCCGCAGGACATGGGGCCCGCAGCCGGTGGCCCACCCCAGGGAGCCCTGCCGGTGTCCGAGCCCGTCGTCCCGCCGCAATCGAAGTCCCAGGTGTCGCTCCGCACGGTGTTCACCGTGTGCTTCGGGGTGCTGGGTGTGATGCTCCTGGTGGTGCTCGTCGCCAAGACGCGCGTGGCGCTCACGCTCACCGGCATCGCGGCGCTCATCGCGCTGTCGCTGGAGCACGGCGTGTCGCGGCTGGAGAAGCGCGGCCTGAAGCGCTGGCTGTCCATCACCCTGGTGCTGCTGACGCTGTTCATCGCCGTCGTGGCGCTGGGCCTGCTGGTGATTCCGAACCTGGTGGAGCAGGTGGACGCGCTGGTGACGCAGTGGCCGCACCTGTGGAAGCAGGTGCGCGGCACGGGCATCCTGCGCGCGCTCAACCAGCGCCTGCAGAGCCTGGGCTGGAACGAGCGGCTGGAGGAGGCCACGCCCGCGCTCGCCGGGCCCCTGCCCTCGCTCCTGATGAGCGCCATCGGCGGCGTGGTGGGCCTCCTGGGCGGCATCATCACCGTCTTCTTCCTGGTGGTGTTCATGCTGGTGTTCGGCGGCGGCGTGCTCCGGCGCCTCCTGGACCTGGCCCGCCCCGACCACCGCCTGCGCTACGTGCGCGTGCTGCGCAACGTCTACAGCGCGACGGGCGGCTACCTGTCCGGCATCACCCTCATCTGCGCCATCAACGCCACGCTCACCACCACCATGCTGGCGGTGCTGGGCATGCCCTTCTACCTGCCGCTGGGCGTGGCCAGCGGCTTCTCCAGCCTGGTGCCCTACGCGGGCCCCATCATCGCGGGCGGCATCATCACCCTGCTCACGCTGGCCACCGGCGGCCTGTGGAAGGCGCTGGCGGTGTTCATCTACTTCCTCCTCTACGGCCAGCTGGAGGGCAACGTGATGGCGCCGCTCGTGTTCAAGCGCACCGTGCACGTCAACCCGCTCGTCACGCTGCTCGCGGTCCTCTTCTGCGTGGAGCTCGCGGGCATCGTGGGCGCGGTGGTGGCCGTGCCCGTGGCGGCCACCGTGCAGATCATCGTCCGCGAGGTCCTCCTCTTCCGCCAGGAGCGCCGCGCCGCGGCCGTCCTGCCCGAGCCCTGATGAGCCACTCTCCCCTCCAGCTCCTGCTGACGCACGGCTCCGGCCCGCTCATCTTCCTGGTGCTCGTGGCGGGAGGGCTGGGGCTGCCCTTCCCGGAGGACCTGGTGCAGCTGGCGGCGGGCGTGCTGTCGCACCGGGGCGCCATGCCGCTGCCGCTCGCCATCGCGCTGTGCTTCGCGGGCGTGCTGTGCGGGGACACCGTGCTCTTCCTCACCGCGCGCCGGCTGGGGCAGGCCCTGTATACGCACCGGCGCACCCGCCGCCTGTTCCCGCCCGAGCGCCGCGAGCGCATCCAGGGGCTGTACGCGAAGCACGGCTCGCGGGTCGTCTTCATCGGCCGGTTCCTGTCCGTGCTGCGCGTGCCGGTGTTCGCCATGGCCGCGGCGGAGGGCATGCCCCTGCGGCGCTTCCTCTTCTGGGACGGGCTGGCGCTGTGCCTGAGCTCGCCGCTGGTGGTGACGCTGGGCTACCTGGGGTCCGCGAGCGTGGATCGCGTGGCCAGGGGCGTGGGCCGCGTGGAGCACTTCATCGCGCTGGCCGGCGTGGCCGCGCTGCTGGTGGCGCTCGCGGTGCGGCATGCCCGCGAGAAGCGGCAGCCCCGCGCGGCCCCCTGAGCTTCGCGGAAGCGGTCGCGCTCCCCCAGGCCCGGCGAATCCGCTATCAACCGGACGTCTCCCCTGGTCCCCACCGCCAGGCGCGCTCCCCTGCGCCCGAGGCCTCATGAGCCACCCCAGCACCCCCTCCGGCTGGCGCCACCGCGTCCTCTTCCTCGGCGGCGGGCATGGGCTGGCTGTCCGGCGGCGGGGAGATGGGTGCGCTCATCCGGTCCATGGACTGGTCGAAGACGCCGCTCGGGCCGGTGGACACCTGGCCGCAGAGCCTGCGCACGACGCTCGGCCTGTGCCTGTCCTCCACCGTCCCCATCCTCATCGCGTGGGGGGCCGGAGCGCGCGCAGCTCTACGCGGCTCAACGCGCTGCGGGACCTCTCGCGCATCGAGGCGGGCGAGCTGGACCTCCACCTGGAGGAGCGCGACCCGATGGAGCTGGTGCACGAGGTCCTCGACCTCTTCCGCGAGCGGATGGAGCAGGCCCGCTGCACCCAGGAGCTGCGGGCGGAGCTGAACCTGCGCGTGTGGTGGGACCGCGCGCGCATGGGAGGCAGGAGGGGGCTCCCCGGCACGCGCCGCTGACGAGGGGCGCCTCAGCCCGCCGCCACCTCGCGCAGGCTGTCCTCCACGCCCTGGAGCAGCAGGTCCAGGTCCGCGTCCGGGATGTTGAGCGCGGGCGCGATGTAGACGGTGTTGCCCATGGGGCGCAGGTAGAGGCCGCGGCGTCGGGCGGCCTCGTACACGCGCCAGCCGCTGTCCGCGAAGTAGCCGCCTCCGCCCAGGTCCACGGCGCCTACCATGCCCACCGCGCGCGGGCGCTCGAGCCCCGGGAGGGTGGCGGCCATGCGCTCGAAGGCGGCCTTCACGCGCGGCGCCTTGCGCTGGACCTGCCCCAGCACGTCCTCGTCGCGGTACACGGCCAGCACCTCGCGCGCCACGGACGCGCCCAGCGGGTTGCCGCAGTACGAGTGCCCGTAATAGAGCGCCCGGTCCTTCGCCCCCAGGAAGCCCTGGAAGATGCGCTCGGACGCGAGCGTGGCGGCGAAGGGCATCAGGCCGCCGCTGAGCGCCTTGGCCAGGCACAGCAGGTCCGGCACCACGCCGGCCAGGTCCACCGCGAAGCGGGCGCCGGTGCGGCCCATGCCGGTGAAGACCTCGTCGGCGATGAGGAAGGTGTCCACCGCGCGGGTGGCCTCGCGCACCTCGCGCACGAAGTCCGGCGACGACATCCACATGCCCGCCGCGCCCTGGATGACGGGCTCCAGGATGACGCCGGCGATGCCATCCGGATCCGCCGCGAGCGCGGCCTTCAGCTGCGCCAGGGCGCGCGCGTGGCCGTCGGGCTCCGCGGGGGACGGCACGTGCACCACGTCGAAGAGGAGCGGGCCGAACACGTCGCGGAACTCGTGCACGCCGCCCACGCTGGTGGAGCCGAGGGTCTCGCCGTGGAAGGCGCCGGTCAGGGTGATGAAGCGCGTGCGGCGGGGCCGGCCGTTCTGCGCCCAGTACTGCGCGGTCATCTTGATGGCCACCTCCACCGCGGTGCTGCCGTTGTCCGAATAGAAGACACGCGACAGCCGCTGCTCCGGGGGCACGTCCGCCCGGTCCGCGCCCGGGGCCAGCGCGGTCAGCTCCGCGCCCAGCCGGGCCGCCGGGCCGTGGGTGATGCCCGCGAGCGAGACGTGGGCCAGGCTGCCCAGCTGCTCGGTGAGCGCGCGGACGAGGCGCGGGTGGCGGTGGCCCAGGGTGGACACCCACCACGAGCCGTTGGCGTCCAGGTAGCGCCGTCCGTCCACGTCATGGAGCCAGACCCCCTCCGCGCGGACGATGACGAGCGGATCCGTCTTCGCGATGTACGCCTCCATGGCGGTGTAGGGGTGCCAGACGTGCTGCTTGTCGAGTCCGACGAGGGTGGCCCGATCCACGGATGAAGCTCCTAGGCGTCGCGAGGGGTGACGCGCCGCGTGCCCTTCTGCCCTCCCTGGAGGCGGCCCGCAACGTCGCGGTGCGACACGGCAGCCGGGGATGAATGGCTGGCCGCACCGGGGCTTATCCACCAGCGGACAGGCGGCGGGAGGGGGCCGCTCAGTGGCGTGCGTCCGGAGCGGGAGGTGGATGGAGGGACGGTGCCGGTGACGTGGGGAGCGCTGACATTGCCGTGACAGCCGGGGTGTTAGCCCTGTGTCTGTCATCACGGGAGAGTCATGGCCATCGTCATCTTCTTCATCAGTCACTGGCTGCTCTGCGTCTTCTTCCAGAGCTTCTTCCAGCACCGTTACGCGGCGCACCGGATGTACAGCATGGGGCCGCGGACGGAGAAGGTGATGCACCTGCTCACCTACCTGGTGCAGGGCTCGTCGTACCTGTCGCCGCGCGCGTACGCCATCCTGCACCGCGAGCACCACGCATACTCGGACACGGAGAAGGATCCGCACTCGCCGCACTACTTCAAGGACGTGCTGCGGATGATGTGGCACACGAAGGAGCGCTACTCCGGCCTCGTGACGCGGAAGATCCAGCCGGAGCCGCGCTTCGACGGTGGCTATCCGGAGTGGAAGCTCGTGGACGAGACGCTGGGCCAGTCCTGGTGGGCGGTGCTGGGCTGGGTGGCGCTCTACACGGCGTTCTACGTGACGTTCGCGACGTCGCCCTGGCAGTTCCTGCTGCTGCCGATCCACTTCGTGATGGGGCCGGTGCACGGCGCCATCGTGAACTGGTGCGGTCACAAGTACGGCTACCGGAACTTCAAGGGCAGCGACAAGTCGCGCAACACGCTGCCGGTGGACGTGCTGTGCATGGGGGAGCTGTTCCAGAACAACCACCACAAGTACGGCAGCAGCCCGAACTTCGCGGCGCGCGCCTTCGAGATCGACCCCACATGGCAGGTGATGCGCGTGCTGTCCAAGCTGGGCGTCATCCGCATCACCACGCCCCAGCGCGCCGTCTATCCGGAGCCGCGCGAGGTGGCCCGCCAGAGCGGCGCCGGAGCGCAGGCGGCCTGACATAGCGTCCAGACTTGAAGCAACGCGGGGGAGCCGTCCGACAGGGACTGCTCCCCCGTGGTGTTTCTCAACCCTGCTTGAGCATGCCGGCCAGCTCCTCGGCCAGGGTCGTGGTGGGACGGCCGATGAGGCGGCTCAGCGTGCGGCTGGTGTCGTTCAGGTCGCCCCGGGCGATGCCTTCGTCGGAGTTCGCCAGCACGTCCGCGTAGCCCTTGGGCAGGCCCGCCTGCTGGAGCGCGGCGGCGAAGTCGGCCGGTGACAGGTCCTGGTACGTCACGGTCCTGCCGGACTGGCGGGACAGCTCCGCCTCGTGACGCGCGGATGGCCTCCTCCGTGAACAGGTGCTCTCCGGCCAGCAGCAGCCGCGATGTGTCCGCGTGCAGGATGCTCGTATAGGCCAGCAGCTTCACGCCGGCCTTCTTCGCCGCGTCCACCACGGTCTGGTGCTGCTTGCGGCGCTGGCCCACCTCGCTGGAAGAGATGAACAGCACCGTGTCCCCATGGGAGAACACGCCATCCCAGGTCTCTGGCTGGCTGTAGTCCGCCTTGCGCACCTGCACGCCGCGCGCGTCCCACTCCGCGGCCTTGTCCGGATTGCGCACCGCGAGCGCGACCTGGTTCGCGGGGACCTTCTTCAACAGGCCCTCGATGACGAAACGGCCCAGCCGGCCCGTGGCTCCCGTGACGACGATCATGGCTGCCTCCGTGTTGCGCATGGCAAGGAGCATTCCAAGCCCCCGAACAGCCCTGCTCTACACCTCGCCCGCTCCGGTTCTCCAAAACCTGTCCGACTGTCGGACAGGTTCGTGCGAAACGCCGCCGCCAGGGGGCTCAGCAGAACTCTCGCTCTCTCATCCCTGGGAACCGGATTCCTGCCCGAGGGTTCAGAGGAACTCGTCCACGATGAAGACGCCCCCGCCGGAGAACTCAAGGACAGCGGTTCCGGGGGCTGAGCCAGGGAGCTTCCGCATCTGTCCCTTGGCCGTCCGCGCCACCGCGCAGATGGGCACCCGCTGTGATGCACCCGGTGGAAGGGCCTCGAAATAGCGGATGACTGCCTGGGGTCCGCTCGTCCAGACGTATCCATAAAGGCGCGCCGGTGCCTCCAGCGTCCCCAGGTCGTCGACCAACACACTCTCGACATGGCCTTCGTGCAAGGTGATGGACCGGCTACGCATCTGGTTCACATCGAATTCGACCGTCGCGCCATCCCCCACGCCCAATCGCAGATAGCGCATTGCCTTGAGCGCCTCTTCCGGGCATTTCTCGGGCCCGGGAGTTCCGTCGGGCCGCAGACTCACTTTCCCTGTCGCGGCACCAGCGCAACCCGCGATCAGGGCCATGCAGAAGAGACCGCACGCGAACTCAAACGTCCTGGAAGCCATCCCGTGGAGCTTAGAGGAACTTGTCCACGATGAAGACGCCGCCTCGTGAGTACTTGAGGACGGCGGTTCCCGGGAGAGAGCCGGACAGCTTCCGCATCTGCCCCTTTGTCATGCGAACCACCGCGCAGATGGGTACCCGCGCTGCCGAATCCGGGGGACGCGCCTCGTAGTAGCGGATGACCACCTGGGGTCCACTCGTCCACACGTAGCCGTAGAGCCGCGTGGGCGAGTCCAGTGGCCCCAGGTCACTCAACAACATGCTCTCGACCCGGCCCTCATAGAGCG
>JAFADT010000607.1 GCA_023424585.1 Pseudomonadota bacterium | reverse complement strand
CGCCAGCGGGATGAGACCCGCGAGCAGCATGACCGCCAGCAGTCGCCGGCGGAAGCGGAACGGAGGCGGGGGTGAAGCACGGCGCATGGTGTGCCGTTCATATACCCACCGCGGCTGGAGTTCCTGGGGAGGCCGAGGTGGTGGATGGTTCAAGGCGCCACGTTGAGGAGACGCCCCTGCTGAGACCCCACGCCGTGCTCGGGTTCGGCGTGTTCGAGCTGTACGCCGTCTCACCCGAGGGCAAGGTGTTGGCGCGGTATCCGCACATGCCCTGACGGAAGCACGTCCTCAGAACTGTAGATACACGTACGGCCGGGTCTCCAGCGTGGACAGCTGGCGGATGCCCAGGCCCAGCAGCACCAGCACCACGGCCCTCGCGGGCGCGGGCATCTTGAGGAACGCCAGCGCCGCCGTGTCGTAGAGCTTCATCGGCAGCGCGTGCGCAAGCACGGCGATGGCCAGCAAGCTCCACACCAGCGGCCCCACGTTCGCCAGGCCCGGGATGCCCGACAGCATCCGCGCGTAGAACTCACCCGCGTGCGCCATGTCCGGCGCGCGGAACACCACGCGCGTCAACACCACCACCGTGAACGTGGCCAGCATCCCGAACGCCACGCGCACCGGGCCCGGCTCCTTCTCCTTGCCCTTGAACCACCACCAGCACCGCACCGCGCACAGCGCCACGCCGTGCACGCCGCCCCACACCGCGAAGCGCCAGTCCGCCCCGTGCCACAGGCCGCCCAGCACCATCACCATCATCAGGTTGAAGCACACCCGCGGCTTCGACCGCCGGTTGCCGCCCAGCGGGATGTACAGGTAGTCCCGCAGCCACGACGACAGGCTCATGTGCCAGCGGTTCCAGAACTCGAACAGGTTCTTCGCCAGGTACGGCCGCGCGAAGTTCTCCGGGAACTTGAACCCGAACAGCGACGCCACGCCGATCGCGATGTCCGAGTACCCCGAGAAGTCGTAGTACAGCTCCAGCGTGTACGCGACCGCCGCCACCGCGCACTCCGCCGACGAGTACGCGTGCGGAGTGCCGAACACCGGATCCACGATGCCGCTGCCCAGCACGTCCGCGATGACCAGCTTCTTCACCAGCCCCACCGCGATGCGGAACAGCGCCTTGTTCCCATCCTCCGACGACAGCGCGGGCACCTCGCGGAAGTGCGCCATCAGCTCCGACGCGCGGACAATCGGACCGCTCACCACGCGCGGGAAGAACAGCATGTAGAGCAGGTGCTCCACGAACGAGTGCTCGGCGCTCGCCTTCCCCTTGTAGACGTCCACCGTGTAGCTGATGGCCTGGAAGACGAAGAACGACAGGCCCACCGGCAACAGCAGGTGGAAGGGCTCCGGCCGCACCTCCACGCCCCACGGCCCCAGCAGCGACGCCGCCGTCTTGCGCAGCAGCTCCAGGTACTTGAAGCCCGCCAGCAGCCCCAGGTTGGAGACGATGGACAGCACCACCAGCAGCTTGCGCACGCCGGGCCGCTCCGTGCGGCCCATCCCCTTCACCAGCAGGTGGTCCACCGTCACGCCGGCCAGGAAGATGAACAGCGGCACCAGCTTCACGACCAGCTCGCCCGGCGGCATCCCGCCCACGAACGCGCCCAGCGGCACCTGGAGGAACGACACGTAGACCAGCAGGCTGCCCAACAGCAGCACCGCCATCCGAGGCCAGTAGTACCGGTGCACCGCCCAGTAGAGCGCGAACACCGCGATGACGAAGACGACGTACTGGAGGCTGTGGGACAGCACGGCTCAGGGCGCTCCCGCGGCGGAGGCCGTCGGCTCGCCGCCCTTCTTCGTGGACTCGTACGCCGCCATCAGGTCCTTCACGAACGCGTTCGCCAGCACCGCGTACCCCTGCGGCGTCAGGTGCACGCCGTCCGCGTGGCCCAGCGGCACCGGCTGCCGCTGCCAGCGCTGCATGGAGCGCTCTCCGCCCATCGCCGCGCGCGCGGACCAGTACGCACACCCGGCATCCCGCGCCACCTGCGGCAGCGTGTTCAGCACCTTCCCCAGCGAAGGCGCCTCGTCCCACCGCCCGCTCGCGTCCCGCTGGAGCCGGTCCGTGGACCCGATGACCAGGCACTCCGCGCCCGTCGCCTTGCGCATGCGCGCGATCAGCGCCGCGTAGTCCTGGCGCAGCCCGTTCGCGTCCAGCCCCGGCAGCTCCGCCTCGTTGGTGCCATACCAGAACACCAGCAGGTCCGGCCGGCGCGCGGTGAGCTGCGCGTCCATCGCGGGCGCATCCATGTCCCGCGCCGTGAAGGCCGTGGCCCCGGGCAGCCCCAGCGCGTCGTACACCAGCCCCGGCGTGTCGTACTCCAGCGACGCGCCCAGCACCGTCGCGCTCCCGCCCCCCTCCGGCACCTTCACCTGGACCGAGTGCGCCACGCCCGTCACCGGGAACGAGCGGATGCGCACCGTGGGCCGCGTCAGCGGCTCGGGCGGGGGCGCTTCCGGCGGGACCTCCTCGCCGTCCACCGTGATTTCAGGCGCCGCGGCCCCGGGCGCGTCCAGCGCGTACAGGTCCAGCCGGCCCTCGCGGTCCTTGTCCTCGGCGCAGCCTTCGCAGAAGGAGATGCCCAGGCTCGCGCCGGGCGCTCCCACCGCGCGGATGCCCGTGAGCCCCCAGATGCCGCCGGGCGTGGTCTTCGCGTCCTCCACCGTCCACGGGCCGTCCAGCGTGCGCGTCACGTGCGCCGCCTCCAGCCGGGGGGACGGCCTGCCCGCCGCGATGAAGCCCCGGCCCGCGTCGCCGAAGCGCTTCGTCAGCGCGTCGCGGACCGTATCGGAGAAGAAGTGCGCCGCCGTGTGGGACGCGCCCAACTGCGCGATGCCCACGCGCAGCCTCGCGCCGGCCTCGCGGCGGGCCAGCGCCTCGAACGTGCGTCGCAGCGCCGGGGCCGCGTTCTGCAGCCCGGTGGGGTCCGCGCCCGGCACGCGCGGCGGGTGCGTGCGCGCGAAGGCGCGCTGCAGCGCCAGGTCGAACAGGTGGCCCAGCAGGTTGGAGCCGCGCACGCGCGGGTGCACCAGGTCCTCCAGCATCAGGCCGGACTCCAGCCACTTGAGTGCGGAGCCCTCGCCGCCCATCGCCGCCAGCGTGTCGTAGAAGGCGCAGCCGCCCGCGCGCGCCTCCTCGCGGAACACCTCCGCCACCTCCGCCGAGTGCCGGCGGGTGATCAGCTCGCCGCTCAGCGTGCGCACGCCCGCGTCGATGGGCGACATCACCAGGCACGCCGCGTCCGGCACCGCCGTGCGCACGCGCGACACCAGCTCCTTCATCTGCGAGCGGACCTCGCCCAGCGTGGTGCGCTCGCGCGAGAGGAAGAACGCCTCGTTGCCGCCCACCATCAGCACCACCAGCGACGGCTTGCGGTGCTTGAGCTGCGCGCGGAACGCCTGGGGCTGCGCGCGCAGGTACACCTCCGCCATGCCGCCCAGCAGGCCCACCGTGTCGTAGACGATGCCCGGCGTGCCCGACTCCACCGCCACGCCGTGCAGCTCCGTCTTGCCGCTCGCGGTGAGCGTCAGCGTCTTCGCGCCCTCCGGCAGCCTCAGCCGCGCGAAGGCGGCCTCCGCCTTGGAGCCGAACGCGCGCGTCTGGATGCGCTGCGTGTTCTTGCCGTCCACCGCCACCTGCACGGAGCCGTTGGCCGGCTGGGCCAGGAAGAACAGCTCCGCCTCGCGCGCGCCCTCCACCGAGTAGCGCGTGGTCTGCGCCGGGCCGCTCGTGGAGAAGGCCACGCCCGTCCAGCCCACGCGGTCCCTGGGCCAGTGCGTGTCCACCAGCCGCTCCATCTTCCAGCCGTCCGTGCTCGCCGTGCCCGCGCGCGTGGCGCGGCCGGCGCTCGCCAGCCGGTGGACGTAGAGGAAGCCCGGACCGCCCGAGCCGAAGCGCTCCTGGAGCCGGTCGCGCACCACGTCCGTGATGTAGTCGGAGGCGATCAGCGAGTCGCCCAGGTGCACCACCCGCACCGGCGCGCGCCGCGCGTCCGAGCGCAGGTCCCCCAGCGCCTTCAGGAACGGCGCCAGGCCGTCCTCTTCGCACGAGCCGTCCGCGCGCGCCTTGCGGCAGTTGAGCTCGATGTCCACGTGCTTCGCGCCCATGCGCTCGCGCAGCGCCTCCAGCTCCAGCGCGGTCGTCAGCGTGGGGGCGCTCAGCTCCTCCAGGCCGATGCCGGGCACGGCCGGGGCCTCGCCCACCTGCGGGCCCGCCCGTGGATCCGTGTCGTTGGCGGCGGCGTCCGCCTCCGCGAGCGCCGCGGGGGGCGCGTCCGGCGCCAGGGTGTCCGAGGGCGGGCGCGGCGCCTTCACGCCGCGCAGGGACGCGGGCAGCACGAGCGCCGCCAGCTTGGGCCCGAGCGAACCTTCCTGACGGAGGCTGGGGAGGGGGCGAAACTTCTCCGGCAATGGCGCCAGGGACAACCCCACCGCCAGCAGCACGGTGAAGGCCAGCGTCCATCCGGTGGATGTGGGCTTGAGGCTCAACGCCGGGGCATGAGACTGGCTTTTCGAGGGCGGGTCAAAACTCTGCCCACATTGTCGCGCCCTGTCCCTCGGAGGGCAGGCGGCCGGGCCCCCTTCCGCCGCTGGCGCGACGCGCTATGGTGCGCCGCCGTGCGCGCCGGGGCCCCAGGCCAGGCGCGTCCCTAGGAGCTCGCACCCGCATATGGCCCTCTACCCCGTCATCATGGCCGGAGGCTCCGGCACCCGCTTCTGGCCGCTGTCGCGCCAGGCCCGTCCGAAGCAGTTCCTCCCGCTGGCCTCCAAGCAGCCGCTGCTCACCGACACCGCCCAGCGCCTCAAGGGCCTGGCCCCGGTGAAGAACACCTTCATCGTGTGCGGCCCCGTGCACGCGAAGACGGCCGCGAAGCTGGTGAAGGGGCTGCCCAAGGGCAACCTCCTGGTGGAGCCCGTGGCGCGCAACACCGCGCCCGCCATCGCGCTCGCCGCGCTCCAGGTGGCCGCGCGCGACCCCCAGGGCGTGCTCGCGGTGCTGCCGTCGGATCACCACGTGGCGGACGTGAAGGGCTTCCAGCGCGCGCTCGCGGAGGCCGCGCGCATCGCGGAGGGCGGCCACATCGTCACGCTGGGCATCAAGCCCGCGCGCCCGGAGACGGGCTACGGCTACATCCAGGTCGGCGACGCGCTGGAGGGCGGCGGCCGCCGCGTGAAGGCGTTCAAGGAGAAGCCCGACCTGAAGACGGCGCAGGCGTACCTGGCCGGCGGCGACTACCTGTGGAACGGCGGCATCTTCGTCTTCCGCGCGGACGTGATGCTGGAGGCCTTCCAGAAGCACATGCCGGAGATGCAGAAGGGCTTGGAGGCGCTCCAGAAGGCCGCGGGCAAGCGCACCTTCCCCGCCGTGCTCAAGCGCGTGTTCCCCAAGCTGCCCGCCATCTCCATCGACTACGGCGTGATGGAGAAGGCGGAGAACATCGCGGTGCTGGACGGCGACTTCGGCTGGTCCGACGTGGGCTCCTTCGCCGCCATCCCGGAGGTGCGCCCCGCGGACGCGCAGGGCAACGTCGTCTCCGGCGACGCGGTGCTGGTGGACTGCACGAACTGCGTGGTGCTGGCCGACAAGCGCACGCTGTCCGTCGTGGGCATGCACGACGTGGTGGTGGTGGACTCCGGTGACGCCGTGCTCGTGGTCCCCAAGGACAAGAGCCAGGACGTTCGCAAGGTCGTCGAGGCCCTCAAGGCCCGGAAGCGCACCCGGCTGCTGTAGGCCCGGAGGCGACCCCAGCGCCTGTTTCACCCCACACATTTCTTCCTGGGGCGCCCTGTCGTTTCTACAGGGCGCCCTGGTTTGTTTTGCGGGGTTTTCTGGCACTCGCGGGTATTGGAGCGTCGCGGGCCGGACGGAAGGGGGCCCCGGGCATGAGGCGCGCGGGTTGCAAGCCCGCCCCGGGTCCGCCCCATTTCCGGGGCGACAGGCGGGGATGGCGATGGGCTGCAAGCGCTGCGCGGGCGAACACCGGGATGGGGAGGCGTGCCCCATCGCCGCCCGGCCTCGGGTTCCGGGGGACTCGCTGGAGGGACAGCGGCACGGGCCGCTGCTCCTGAAGCGCCGGCTGGAAGTGGGGGCGGTGGCGTCGCTGTACCTGGCGG
>JAFADT010000570.1 GCA_023424585.1 Pseudomonadota bacterium | reverse complement strand
GCGTCCCCCCGCTCCAGTAAGCCGTGCAACCGCGCTACCCGCAGGGTAGGCAATCCCGAAGGTTCCCCTCATGTCCGCGGAAAATGTGCAGGCCCTGCTCGCATGCTCGGTCACCGAGCTGACCGGGCGGTTCGTCACCCAGGCGCAGCCCCTCCCCCAGGGCTTGCTGGAGGCGCTGGAAGCAGACCCGCGCCAGGGCGCGCAGGCGCTCGCGAAGAGGCTCCGCGCCCGCCAGGAGCGGAACCGGGCGGAGGGGCAGCGGCTGCGGCACCTGCTGAAGTTCGAGACGGAGCTGTGGGAGCAGGGCTTGTTGAAGGTGGCGGGCGTGGACGAGGCGGGCATGGCGCCGCTCGCGGGCCCCGTCGTCGCGGCGGCGGCCATCCTGCCCAGGGGCTACAAGCTCAAGGGGCTGGACGACTCGAAGAAGATCCTGGACCCGGACAAGCGCGAGGCGCTGGCGGAGGCCCTCAAGCGCGATGTGGTGGCGTGGGCGGTGGGCCGGGCGGAGGTGGAGGAGATTGATCAGCTGAACATCTACCACGCGGGGCTCCTGGCCATGCGGCGCGCGGTGGAGGGGCTGGGGCTGACGCCGGACTACGTGCTGGTGGACGCGCGCACGATTCCCCAGTGCCCGGCGCCGCAGCGAGGGATCATCAAGGGGGACTCGCTGTCGTTGAGCATCGCGGCGGCGTCCGTGCTGGCGAAGACGACGCGCGACCGGCTGATGGCGGAGCTGGACGCGCGGTATCCCGGCTACGGCCTGGCGGCGCACAAGGGCTACCCCACCGCGCAGCACGTGCAGGCCATCCAGGCCCTGGGCGTGCTGCCCATCCACCGCCGGAGCTTCGGTCCGGTGCGCGAGGCGCTCGGACTGGCGCAGCCCTCCGGGCCCGTCCCGATGCAGTCGGAGCTGTTCGCCGCTACTCCTGCCCCAATGGCGAAGCGATGAGCGCGGACCGGGACATCGACGGGTGGTTGGCCGAGCGGGGCGTCACCCTGATGGACGCCCGTGCGCGAGCGCGGGGCGTGCTGGAGGAGGCAGGCCTCACGCGGCCGGGCAAGGCGCGGATGAGCGAGCCCAAGCTCCTGAAAGCGGCCGAGGTGCTGGCCGAGCGCTTCTTCCAGGTGTGCGCGGATCCCGCCTGCCTCCAGGTGGCGACGGCGAGCGGCCGGGAGCCCCTGCGGGTGGAGCCCCGGAGCCACTGCGCGCGATGCGGCGGCAGCGCCAACCGGCGCGCGGAGGTGGCCTTCCTGGAGATGTGCCACCAGCGCGGCGTGCAGCGCGTGGTGGTGGTCGGTGGCTCGCCCGCGGTGCGCGAGGAGCTGGAGACGAAGCTGGGCGGCCACATCTCCCTGCGCATGGTGGACGGCACGGAGCGCCGCACGGCGGACCGCGCGAGGAGCGACCTGGAGTGGGCGGACCTGGTGCTGGTGTGGGGCGCCACGGAGCTGCACCACAAGGTGTCCAGCCACTACACGCACCTGGCCTCCGCGCACCATCGCAAGGTCGTGCACGTGGTGCGGCGAGGGGTGGCCGCGCTGCTGGATGAGGCGATGATTCATTTGCAGCGCTCGCGTTGAGCGGAAGCGGGCACGCGGCGACGGCGTGGTAGCGTCCCCGCATGAGACTGACGGATTGCGTGGAGTTGCTCCCTCGGCGCGGGCCAGCGGCCCCCCGCGCGGCGTCCACGGTCATCGCGAAGGACACCGTCCCCTCTGTCGAGTTCCTCGCCTTCGAGCCAGGGGGGGCGCTCCTGGTCATCGAGGCGCCGGGGAGCGCCAGCAAGACGGGGCGACTGCTGCGCCGGAGCGCCACCAGCTTCGAGGTCGAGGCCGAGCTGACGGGTGTGCGCGGCCCCGGCGCGCTCTCTCCCAGCGGGCGCTGGCTCCTCGCGGGAGGCGCGTTGCTCGCGGGTCAGGCAGCCTCCTGCCAGGTCATCGACCTGAACACCTTCCAGGTCGTTCACACCCTGCCCGTCATGCGGCCCTTCGCATGGATGGATGATGAGCAGTTCATCGCCCAGTCCCCGAACTGGAGGACAGCGCTTGGCGACGGAGGCCTTGTCCCAGCGGAGACGCGCAGGGTGGACCCGGCGATCGCCGCCGCCGCGCCCGCCCTGGTCACGCCAGAGCCATCCCTGGTGCGGGTCTCGTTGCGCACGCTCCGCTGCCAGTCATTGCTGCCGATCCGGTGGCTCGACGAGGAAGTGTGCGCGGTGCTCTCGCCTGACCGCCGCGTCCTCTATGCAGCCACTTCGTTTGCCCGCATCTCCGCCGTGCGGATCGCCGACGGCCGCCTGCTCTGGCAGCGAGCGCCCTCGCGGCTCGTCACCGAAGGGACCATCACGGACATGGCCCTCGACCCCACGTCGAACCGCTTGATGACCGTCGGCGGAGGTGTGAGCCATGACCTGCTCGTGCTGGATGCCACGAGCGGCGACGAGCTCGCGCGTCACTCCCTGGGAATGCTCGCGCGCGGCATGGCACGCGGCACGGCGACGCGCGGCGACGCGATCCGCTTCCGCCCGGATGGGCTGGGCATCATTGGCACCAGCAGCGGGCTGATCATCGAGATTGGAAGGGATGGGCGCTGGAGCGCGTTCAAGGCTGGCGGCCGCTCGCATCGGGCCATTGCGTTCTCCCGGGACGGCGCATCCATGGTCGTTGGCGGCGCGGAGAAGAACCTGCGCGCCGTCTCGCTCCTCCAGGGGTGATGCCGGGCGTGCTCAGCGGACCGACGTGTGCGTCCGCGAAGCCGCGCGACGCCACCTGCGCGGAGGAGCCCGCGCAGTGCGCGGCCCGCGCGACGATCGCCCGGCCTCCCCCCGCGTTCATTCAATAGAAGAGCAGCTCTGGCTGGGAGGTCACCGTCTTGATGATCTGCCCCTGCGCTCCTGCCTCGGCCGCGCCGCTCCCGGACGTGGAGGAGGTGTGCCGCTGCCGCCGCTTCCTCCGCTCGCCCCTCCCCCGCCACCGGCCTGCACCAGGGTCGTGGGCGTGCCGGAGACGTTGGCCAGCCCCTTCGCGCCGGCCGCGACGTTGACATTGGCTGCCCCTCCAATGACAGGCGGGGTCGAGGAAAGGAATTGGACGATGCCGCCACCGCCACCCCCGCCTCCTCCGTACATGTTTCCCGCGACCGGATTGGAGCCCGCCCAGCCGTTGCCTCCGTTGGCGGAGATCTTCCCATCGCCATCCACCGTGATGGTGCCACGCGAGACGAGGCTAACGACACCACCGCCGCCGCCTCCTCCTCCCGCCACCGGGGCCGCCGGGTTGTTCGACGGATGGTTGTTGACGGCGGGACGGCCGGCGACGTCGACCGTTCCGCGGATGATGATGTTGCCTTTGGCGGCGAGGATGAGCCGAGGGCCCCCCACCCCAGCGTTGACGTAGTTGTCCGTCGTCGGGCTGTAGCCGCTGCCGCCCCCTGACAGGTCGGCGCGGCTGAGAATCCCGGCGCGCCCCGCGGACAGCCCCCTTCCCCCCTGGCTGCCCGAGGCGCCGCTCATGGCGATGCCCTTGGGCGCGGGGTTGGTGGTCTCGATTTGGAGCTCGGGGTTCACCCCGAGGTAGCCTCGGGGACTGATGATGATGTCGCCGGTGGCGCGGATCATCGTCCCGCTCGCGACAATGACGCTCCCTTCGATGGTGACGTTGTGGAACATCAGGTTGGCGCCCTGCGAGAGGTTTGAGTACCCCGCGTAGAGATACAGCGGCTGGCGATCCGACGAGACGAAGAGGTCTCCCGCGGAGCCGTCGCCATAGAGCGCGAGCGCGCCGGCCTCGCCCTGCGGACCGGGAGCGCCTTCCGGCCCCCGCGGCCCCTGCACCCCGTTGCAGAGGAACTTGTTGGAGGCCGGATCCACCTCGTCCTCACCCAGCGCTCCGTCCCGGTTGCGGTCGACGCCGGCCAGCAGGTGCATGCCGCCATTCGCGCAGTTGGGGCCCGGCATCTCGGGGACGGTGGAGAGCAGCGTGCCCAGGCCCTGCGCCCCCTGGGGCCCCTGTGGACCTTGAGGCCCCTGTGCCCCTGGCTCACCCTGCGCCCCTTGAGGCCCGGGTGCCCCCTGTTCGCCCTGAGCCCCCCCGCGGTCCAGCGGGGCCTTCCGAGTTGGACGCGAGCGCTTCCGGTCATGACGCGTCCCCGCCCTGCCCCGGGCCGCATGACACGGCCCGGGGCCCCCTCCTGGAACCGCCTCCCGCTCAGAACACGCG
>JAFADT010000568.1 GCA_023424585.1 Pseudomonadota bacterium | reverse complement strand
GGCCAGCGGGGCCCGGAGTCGAAGGGCCCGGCGCCGCGTCGTTCGGGGAGGCGCCAGCCGGCGTGGGGGCGCCGGCCGCGGAAGGGGGCTGCTGGGGGGCGTTCTGGCTCACTTCAGCTCCTCACTTACTTCTTGCGCAGGCCGGCGACGTCCTTCGCCACGCTCTTCTGGGCCGCGTCCAGCGCCGCCTTGGGGGTGGCGGTGTTCTTGAACACGGTGTTCATCGCGCTGGTGGCCGGGGTCCAGACCATGGACATCTCCGGCAGGTTGGGCATGGGCACCGCCACGTCCACCTGGTCCTTCATCGCCTTGAGCAGCGGATCCGCGGCCACCTTCGCGTCCTGGTACACCGCCTGGTTCGCGGGGCTCTGGCGGCCCTCCAGGGCCAGCGTCCTGCCGGGGCCCGCGTCGGTGAGGAACTTCGCGAAGTCGTACGCCGCTTCCTTGTTCTTGGACGGGGCGGCCACGTACACGCCCTCCACCGTCATCCAGGGCTTCATCGGCGTGCCCTTGTTCTCATCCAGCGTGGGCAGCCGCGCCAGGCCGTAGTCCACGCCCTTGGAGACCTCGCCCAGGAACCACGGGCCGGAGAACACCATCGCGGCCTTGCCCTCGTTGAAGAGGGAGGTGATCAGCGCGCTGGAGGGCTCCGCGGGCAGGATGGCGTCCTTGTTCTTCCACTTGAGGACCTGCTCCACCGACTTCACGTTCGCGGGCGAGTTCAGCGTGGGGGTGTTCTTCGCGTCGAACACGCCGCCGCCGAAGCCGTTCATCACCGCCGCGTGGTAGTAGAAGTCGTTGTACGCGTACGCCAGCCCGAAGCGGCCCGCCTTCGCGTCGGTGAGCTTCTTGGCCACCGTCACCAACTCGCCGGACGTCTTGGGCGGCGTGGGGACCAGCTTCTTGTTGTAGATGAGCGTGATGACCTTGTAGTTCAGCGGCAGGCCGTACGCCGTCCCGCGGTAGGTCATCGCCTCCATCGTCGTGGGGATGAAGCGCTGCTTCGTCGCGTCATCCAGGAAGAAGTCGATGGGCTCCACCGTGTTGCCCGCTTCGATCCACCCGCCCAGGCGGTCCTGCGCGAAGATGAAGAGGTCCGGGCCCTTGCCGCGCGGCACGGTGGCGGAGATCTTGTCCGCGTAGGCGTCGTAGGGCACCGCCAGCGTGGTGACCTTGACCTTGCCCTCGTTGGCCTTGTTGTACTCGGCGACCACCTTCTCCAGCGCGGCCTTCTCCTCCGCGCGGTAGGCGTGCCAGAGCACCAGCTCCGTGGCGGCGAAGGACGGGACGGGCAACAGGCCCACTGCGCACAGACAGAGGGCCGCGAGCAACGTTCGCAGGTGCGTCATCTGGAAAATCCTCCGGGGTATCAAACGGAAAGCCGCAGCTCGGATTCAGCGTCGAAGAGGTGCAGGGACTCCAGCTCCACCGTCACGGGGATGGCGGCGCCTGGCTCCGGGGTGGCCTGGGGCGGCAGGCGGAAGACGAGCGGGTTGTCTCCCAGGCGGGCGTGCACGATGAGCTCGTTGCCCAGCGGCTCCACCAGCTCCACGCGCGCCTCCGCGGGCGCGGACTCGCCGCGCGCGGCGTTGCCCGCGGGCAGGATGTTGTCCGGGCGCAGGCCCACCTTCACCTTGCGGCCGCCCTTGCCCGCCGTCGCCGCGCGCAGCTTCTGCGGCACCGGCAGCGTGAAGCCGTCGCCGCTGAGCGACGTGCCGTCCGCGTCCAGCGTGGCGGTGAGCATGTTGATGGGCGGCGTGCCGATGAACTGCGCCACGAACACGTTCACCGGCTTCTCGTAGACCTCCAGCGGGGTGCCCAGCTGCTGGAGCTTGCCGTCCTTCATCACCGCGATGCGGTGGCCCATGGTCATCGCTTCGATCTGGTCGTGCGTGACGTAGACGGACGTGACCTGGAGCCGCTGCTGGAGCTTCTTGATCTCCGAGCGCATCTGCACGCGCAGCTTCGCGTCCAGGTTGGAGAGCGGCTCGTCGAAGAGGAACACCGCCGGCTTGCGCACGATGGCGCGGCCCAGGGCCACGCGCTGGCGCTGGCCGCCGGAGAGCGCCTTGGGCTTGCGGTCCAGGAGGTGCGAGATGCCCAGGATCTCCGCCGCCTCGTCCACCAGCTTGTCCATCTCCGGCTTGGGCGTCTTGCGGATCTTGAGGCCGAACTCCAGGTTCTGCCGCACGGACATGTGCGGGTAGAGCGCGTAGTTCTGGAACACCATGGAGACGTCCCGGTCCTTCGGGGGCAGCGCGTTCACCGCGCGCTCACCGATGGAGATGGTGCCTCCGGAGATCTCCTCCAGGCCGGCGATCATCCGGAGCGCCGTGGACTTGCCGCAACCGGAGGGCCCCACGAGGACCATGAACTCATGGTCGCGGATGTCGAGGTTGAGCCCCTCGATGACCGACACGTCTCCGTACCGCTTCGCCACGTCCTTGAACGACACGCCGGCCATCAGGCCCTCCAGCAAGAGCCCCGCTCGCGCCGGTGACAACAGCACGTCCGGGTCTGGTTCTGCGCACGCCGCGGGTGCCTCACGGCACGCGCCCGAGGATGCGCGCGGACAGCGGCGGGAGCGCCAGGTCCAGCGTGGCGCCAGCCTTCGTCCGCCCTCCGTTCAGCAGGTCCTCCACCTCCGCGACGCCCGTCCAGCCCTCCGGCCACGGCACCGACGCCGTGCCCTTCGTCTTGCCGCGGTTCACCGCCACCACCACCGTGTCGCCAGACGCTTCATCCCGCCGCTGGAAGACGTACACGTCGCCTTCCGTGGAGAGCGGCGCGTGCGTGCCCCGGGACAGGGCCGGGTGCGCGCGGCGGATGGCGATGAGGCGCTTGTAATACTCGCGCAATGCCTCGTCGCGTTTCTTTCCCGCGCCGGGCTTCACCGCCTGCCTGCCCCACGGCATGTCGCCGCGGTTCTGGGGCCAGTCCCCTCCGGCGCGGCCCACCTCCTCGCCGTAGTAGATGACGGGGATGCCACTTGAGGTGAGCTGCAGCGTGGCGGCCAGGCGGAAGAGGGGCACGTTGCCCCGCAGCTGGTGCAGCGCCCCGTCCACGTCGTGCGACGACAGGAAGTGCGCCAGGTGGTGGCCCGGCGTCACCTTCGCGCGCGACTGGAGGTAGTGGTCGAACGCCACCGCGCGGCCCCGGCCCTGGACGAAGCCCAGCGCGTTGCCCTGGAAGGCGAAGTCGAACCCGGCGTCCAGCTCGTCCGAGGTGAAGTACGGCGCCAGCACCTGCACGTCGCCGCCCCACACCTCGCCCAGCAGGAAGAAGTCCGGGCGGAGCTCCGCGCGCGTGCGGCGGCGGTGCTCCTTCCAGAAGTCGTGCGACACGTGCTTCACGGTGTCCAGCCGGAAGCCGTCCACGCCGGAGCGCCTCGCCCAGTCGAGCTGCGCGTCCAGCAGGTACTTCGCCACCTCTGGCCGCTCGGTCTTGAAGTCCGGCAGGCCCGCGACGCACGTGGTCAGGTCATCCGAGCCGCAGGTGCCCTTGTCCTCGGAGCGCAGCCAGTCCGGGTGGTCCGTCAGGTAGCGCGAGTTGTAGCCCGGGTGGTTGTAGACGACGTCCAGCAGCACGCGGATGCCGCGCGCGTGCGCCGCGTCCACCAGCGCCTTGAGGTCCTCTTCCGTGCCGAAGCGCGGATCCAGCGCGTGGAAGTCGTCCGCCCAGTAGCCGTGGTAGCCCCAGTCCGGGAAGCCGGAGCCGGTGACGAAGCCGGGGATCTGCTTCAGCAGCGGCGTCACCCACAGCGCCGTCACGCCCAGCGACGACAGCTCGTCCAGCTTCGCGGTGAGCCCCTTCAGGTCGCCGCCGTGGAAGGTGCCCGCCGCCGTCACGTCGCCCTTCTCGTTGTTGGAAGGGTCCCCGTCCGCGAAGCGGTCCACCACCACGAAGTACAGCACCTCGTCCGCCCAGGGACGCGCGGGCCCTTGCGGCTCCGGCGCCGCGGGCGCGGCCGCCTCCACGGGTTGCGCGGGGGGCTCCGGAGCCTGGGGCGCCGCCGGCATGGCGGGCTGTGTCGAGGCCGGCTCCGTCGCGGGTTTCGCGGGGGTCTCCGGGGCCGTGGCGCACCCCGCCAGACACAGGGCGACAAGGCCCTGGAGCATCGGACGCCACCGACCGCGGTGGAAAACAGCGTTCGGTTGTGGGCAGGGGAGGCGGGAGGACATCTGGGCGGGGCACTGTATCCAACAGTCTTGGAATGGGTGAAGGGTCGTCGGAACAATCGGCTGATGCCGCAACGCGGCACGCCCCCAATGTCTTCCTCCTCACATCCGTGTGACGCATGGCGCGAGCGGACTCAACGGAGGGCGCGGCCCATGTCGCACTGCGTCTCGTTTCATGGCCTCCTGCATCCGACGTCCTGGGGTGGATGCGCGGGTCCCGACCCGACCTATCCAGGAGGTCACCCAAACCGTGAAACGCCCCCAGGGCCGCCCGCGACAGGAGCGGCTGCTACCGTGACGGAGATTTCCATCCCCCTGGAGGTTTCCCCTGAAAGTTCGATTCGCAGTTCCCCGCATGACGCGAGCGCTCGCGGTCGGCGGGCTGATGACGGCGCTCGTCCCGCTGTCGTCGCTGGCGGCGCCCACGTCGGTGACTGTCATTGGCGACCTGCAGACGGGCGCCGGCTGTGCCGCCAACAACGACCCCACCTGCGCGCAGACGGCGCTGGCCTACGACGCGGCGGACGACAAGTGGCAGGGCTCGTTCAACGTGCCGGCGGGCACCTGGCACTTCAAGGTCGCGCTGGACGGCTCGCTGTCGCAGACGCACGGCGGCCCCGGCGGCGTGGACGTGGTGCTGAACCAGCCCACGGCGGGCGCGGTGAAGTTCTACTTCGACGCGACCACGCTGTACGTGACGAGCAACCGCTCCAGCACCATCGCCACGGTGGCGGGCACGTTCCAGAGCGCGCTGGGCTGTCCGGGTGACTGGTCGCCGGACTGCCTGCGCTCCATGATGCAGGACCCGGACGGCGACGGCCTCTACACCTTCACCACGAAGGCCATCCCGAAGGGCAACCACGAGTGCAAGGTCGCGCTCGACGAGGGCTGGGCCACGGCCTACCCCGGCAGCAACGCGTCGTTCGCGGTGGAGGAGGACGGCCAGGAGATGGTGTTCACCTTCGACTCCGGCCCCTCCAAGAAGGTGACCATCCGCGCCGCGGGCGCTCCCGCGGGCAACCTGCTGCTGGCGCGGGCGCACTGGATCGCGCGCGACACGGTGGTGTGGAGCCCGGAGGTCGCGGTGCCCGCGGGCACGGTGTTCAAGCTGCACACGGCGCCCACGGGCGGCATGACGTTGAGCAGCACCGGCGTGCAGGGCGGCGCCGCGGCGACGCTGACGGTGGCTCCCGCGGGCCTCACCGCCGCGCAGGCGCTGCGCTTCCCCCACCTGGTGGGCCGCACGGTGCTGAAGCTGGCCGAGGAGGACGCGGCCCACGCGGCCACGTGGCTCAAGGGCCAGCTGGCCGTGTCCGCGACGAACGCGGACGGCGTGCTGCTGGACGCCACCAGCATGCAGTTCGCGGGCGTGCTGGATGACCTGGACACGTACACCGGCCCGCTGGGCGCGACGTTCGAGAACGGCATCCCCACGCTGCGCCTGTGGGCCCCCACGGCCAGGAGCGTGAGCCTGCTCCTGTTCGCGGACGGCAGCCCCGCATCCACCACCACCCGCGTGCCCATGACGGCGGGCGCCCAGGGCGTCTGGAGCGTGACGGGCGACGCGTCGTGGAAGGACCGCTACTTCCTCTACGAGGTGGAGGTCTACGCCCGCAAGGAGGGCCAGGTCGTCACCAACCGCGTCACCGACCCGTACTCGGTGGCCCTCTCCGTCAACAGCGAGCTGAGCCAGCTCGTGGACCTGGCGGACCCCGCGCTCGCGCCGCAGGGCTGGAGCACGCTGGCGAAGCCCGCGCTGGAGGCCCCGGAGGACATCGTCCTCTACGAGCTGCACGCGCGCGACTTCAGCATCCACGACACGACGGTGCCGGAGGACGAGCGCGGCACGTTCAAGGCCTTCACCCGGGACTCGGACGGCATGAAGCACCTGACCCGGCTGGCGAAGGCGGGCCTCACGCACGTGCACCTGCTGCCGGTGTTCGACATCGCGACCATCAACGAGGACCGCGCGCAGCAGCAGCACCCCCAGGGCGACCTGGTGTCGCTGCCGCCGGACTCCGACCAGCAGCAGGCGGCGGTGGGGGCCGTGGCGGACCTGGACGGCTTCAACTGGGGCTATGACCCGTACCACTACACGGTGCCGGAGGGCAGCTACTCCACCCACCCGCAGGGCGCGACGCGCACGGTGGAGTTCCGGGAGATGGTGCAGTCGCTCAACCAGCACGGCCTGCGCGTGGTGATGGACGTGGTCTACAACCACACCAACGCCTCCGGCCAGGACGCCAGGAGCGTGCTGGACCGCATCGTCCCCGGCTACTACCACCGCCTCAGCGACGACGGGAACGTGGAGACGAGCACCTGCTGCCAGAACACCGCGTCCGAGAACGCGATGATGGAGAAGCTGCTCATCGACTCCGTGGTGACGTGGGCCAGGGCCTACAAGGTGGACGGCTTCCGCTTCGACCTGATGGGCCACCACCTGAAGTCCAACATGGTGAAGCTGCGCGCCACGCTGGACGCGCTCACCCTGGAGAAGGACGGCGTGGACGGCAAGGCCATCTACGTCTACGGCGAGGGCTGGGACTTCGGCGAGGTGGCCGGCGACGCGCGCGGCATCAACGCCACGCAGCTCAACCTGGCGGGCACGGGCATCGGCTCGTTCAACGACCGCCTGCGCGACGGCGCTCGCGGCGGCGGCCCCTTCAGCGGCCTCCAGGAGCAGGGCTTCATCACGGGCCTCCTGTCCGACCCGAACGGCACGGACCAGGGCTCGGAGGCGGAGCAGAAGGACAAGCTCCTGCGCTACAGCGATTGGATCCGCGTGGGCCTCACCGGCAACCTGAAGGACTACCCGCTGGTGGACCGCACCGGCGCGACCGTCACGGGGGAAGGGGTGGACTACAACGGCGCCAGGGCCGGCTACACGCTGGACCCGCAGGAGGTCATCACCTACGTCTCCGCGCACGACAACGAGACCCTGTTCGACGCGGTGCAGCTGAAGGCGCGGCGCGACCTGCCCATGGCGGAGCGCGTGCGCATGCAGAACCTGGGCATCTCGCTGGTGGCGCTGGGCCAGGGCATCCCGTTCTTCCACGCGGGGGATGAGCTGCTGCGCTCCAAGTCGCTGGACCGCAACAGCTTCAACTCCGGTGACTGGTTCAACCAGGTGGACTGGACCTACCAGTCCAACAACTGGGGCGTGGGCCTGCCCCCGGCCACGGAGAACGCGGGCAACTGGCCGCTCTTCGGGCCGCTGCTGGCGGACCCGGCGCTGAAGCCCACGCCGGCGGACATCCTCCGGGCGCGCGACCACTTCGAGGAGATGCTGACCATCCGCAAGAGCTCGCGGCTGTTCCGCCTGCGCACCGGTGACGAGGTGAAGCAGCTGGTGCGCTTCGAGAACACCGGCCCGGAGCAGATCCCGGGCCTCATCGTGATGGCCATGCAGGACCACGGCACCAACGCCGAGGGCAAGCGCGCCATCGTGCTCTTCAACGGCACGGACGACGCCCAGACGTTCAAGGCGGACACGTACAAGGCCCTGAAGCTCAAGCTGCACCCGGTGCAGCAGGCGTCCACGGACCCCGTCGTGCGCACGTCCGCGTACGACGCGGCCACGGGCGGCTTCACGGTGCCGGCGCGCACCACCGCCGTGTTCGTCACCGACGACGCGGTGGAGGACCCGGGCGACCCGCAGGACCCGGGCGAGTCCGACGGCTGCAACTGCCAGAGCACGGTGCCCGGCCCGCTGGGCGCCACCAGCCTGCTGCTGCTGTGCGGCCTGGCGCTGAAGCTGCGCCGCCGCCGCGCGTAGCGGAGGTCACCGCCTTGAAATGAAGCGGGCCCCGGAGGCGTCAAGGCGCGTCCGGGGCCCGGGGGTGTTCCAGCAGCGGGCAGACCTCAGGGGAGGGTGAGGATCTCCGCGCCCGTGTCGGTGACGAGCAGCGTGTGCTCGAACTGGGCGCTGCGCATGCCGTCCGCGGTGACGACGGTCCAGTCGTCGTTCCACGTGCGGTGGTCCCAGTGGCCCTGGTTGATCATCGGCTCCACGGTGAAGATCATCCCGGGCTGCATGAGGGTGCTGGCCTCGGGCTCGTAGTAGTGCGGCACCTGGAGGGACGTGTGGAACGTCTCGCCGATGCCGTGGCCGCAGTAGGCGCGCACCACGCTGGTGCCGTTCTTCACGGCGTGGGCCTCCACCGCGCGGCCGATGTCGCTGATGGGCCGGCCCGGCTTCACCGCGGCGATGCCGATGTCCAGGCACTCCCTGGCGATCTGCACCAGGCGCTGGTGCTGGGGCTCCACGTTGCCCACGAGGTACGTGGCCGAGCAGTCGCCGTGGACGCCGTCCAGGTAGATGGTGATGTCCAGGTTGACGATGTCGCCGTCCTCCAGCGCGCGGCTGTCGGGGATGCCGTGGCAGATGACCTCGTTGACCGAGGTGCAGAGCGACTTGGGGAACTTGTGGTAGTTGAGCGTGCTGGGGTACCCGCCGCGCTTGAGGTAGGCCTCGTGCGCGATGGCGTCCAGCTCGTCCGTGGTGATGCCCACGCGCACGTGCTGCGCGGTCTCCACCAGCACCTGGGCGGCGGCCTGGCAGGCGCGGCGCATGCGGGCGATGACGTCCGGGGACTTCACGTCCGGCTCGTTGCGCGAGCGCGAGGGACGGCCGCTCAGCGAGTCCGCGTAGTCCGGCCGGGGGATGGAGAGGGGCACCACGCGGCGCGGGCTGACGATGCCGGGGCGGATGCCCTTGCGCTGGGTGTCCGCGCCCCTCTTGCGGGCCTCCACGGTGTCCGCGCCGCGGTGGCACTTCTTGTACTTGGAGCCGCTGCCGCACCAGCAGGCGTCATTGGGCCCGGGGAGGACGGCGGGGGCGGTTCGGGGGGTGGCGGTGGTCATCGGGAGCCTCGGGAGCTTGAGTCAGAGGTGGCGGCCTGGCGGGCGCGGGCCCAGCGGAGCATCTGGGGTTTGAGCCAGAGGCGCGGGCGCCCGGCGCCCAGGTCGAGCACCGGACGGGGCATGTCTGGATAGCGGCGCAGGTACGTGCTGACGCTGTTGGGGTGGCGCAGGCGCAGCAGGCCCGCCACCTCCTGGGCGTCAATCAGGTCCTTCGTGTTCACCAGGGGGCACATGGAGCGTGTCTATACCCGTAGACACGCGGGGATGCACGGTTTCCTTCCCAGGCCCGCGCGCGAGCGGCCTGCCCGGCGGGGCCACGCCCGCCTCCGGGCATGACAAGGCCCCGGGCTCCATGAGGGAACCCGGGGCCTCGGGACGACAGGACGTCAGGGGGCGAGGACTACTCCGCCCACCAGGTCTCGGTCATCACGCTGAAGCCGCTCACGGTGTCCACGTAGATGCGGACGGTGCCGCCGCCCACGGAGCCTTCCAGATCATAGCCGACGATGCAGCCCTTGAAGGAGCGGCCCTGGGTCAGCGCGTCCAGGTTCGCGAAGCCCGCGTCGCGGACCTCGGTGGAGACGTGGTCGTTGCCGTGGACATAGGAGAAGGCGTTCGCGACCGCGCTGCGAACCTCGGCGGCGTCGGCCAGGTTCGGGCGGACCTTGGCGCCGCTCGGGGTGCTGCTCGGCTCCAGGCCGAAACACTCCTTGCCGTTTCGGTAGTGCTGGGCCTCGAGGACGACGTTCCACCAGTCGAAGTGGCGCTTCACGGTGGCGCCTTGGGCCCCATTGCTGGGGATGGCGTTGATGGCGGTGAAGAGCGCCTCCAGGGGGCGGCTCAGGGTGGCGGAGTTGCGGATGTTGCGGAAGCTCACCTCACCGATGCCCGCCGTGTCGGCGATCTGCTGCGCGGTGGTGAAGGGGCGGGCGTTGAGCAGGTTCACGGCGCCGTTCCACGCGTCCGGCAGGACGTCGTGCAGCTCCGAGTCGTCGATGCTGTTCACCAGCGCCACGATGGCGTCCTGGTCGTCATGGGAGATGGCGAGGCCATCCATGATGCCGACACAGTCCGCGTCGATGTAGTCCAGCGTCCGGGCGCCGCCCTCCAACTGCTTGAGCCGGGCCGGGCCGACGAGCGGCACGGAGGACAGGTCCGCCAGCGACGTGAACGGCGCGGTGGCGCGGCGGTTCACGATGTTGGTGACCACGTTGCTGGGCAGGTAGCGGTCGAGGAGCGCGTACGACGCCGTGTTCGCGAACTCGAGGATGCCCGTGCACTCGGTGGCCACGTCGACGTTCGTCGTCGTGAGGAGGGGCGCCTGCTGCTGCTCGGTGGACGGGGTGGGGGAGCCGGACTCGGGGGGGGCTCCAGCTTCGGAACCCGCACCACAACCCACGAGCATGCTCACGGCGAGAAGGGCTGAGCCAAGACGACGCATCAGGAACTCCTGAATGGGGGGATTACCGCGATGAGACGCGGCTTAATACAACAAATCCGTCTGACACCACCCGCCCGATGCGCGCTCACTGCATGTCACATTTCGGTCACTCCCCCTCTGTTCCGCTGGGAGCATTCCGTCCGGGCCCACCGGGAGAGACTTCCTGACGTGAGAGCACACCGCCCCAGGGCTGGCTCCAGCCTCCCATCCAAAGTGACCTTCCAGGTTGAGTGACCTTCATGAGACCTTCAAGGTCCATGAGTCAGGAAGGGTCACAGGTGTTCCCGGGGGCGCTCCAGCCAGGCGCGGTGGTGGGGTGCTGGCGCGTGCTGGCGACGTTGGGGGTGGGCGGGTATGGCGCCGTCTATCGGGTGGAGCCGCTGGACGCGCCGGGGCGGAGCTTCGCGCTCAAGCTGTCGCTGCATCCGGAGCCCGCCCGGGCGCTGCGGGAGATGGCGCTGCTGCTGGACCGGGCGTGGCACCCGAACGTGGTGCGGGTGCATGCCACGGGGCGGTGGCCGGATCCGGTGGAGGGGCTGCCGTACTTCGTCATGGATTGGGTGGAGGGGCTGGCGCTCCACACCTGGGCGGAGACGGTCAACCCGACGTTCCGGCAGGTGGTCATGGTGGGGGGCTCGGTGGCGATGACGCTGGGGGTGTTGCACGCGCGAGGCGTGTTGCACCGGGACCTGAAGCCGGAGCACCTCCTGGTCCGAGCCCGGGAGCAGACGCCGGTGCTCATCGACTTCGGGGCCGGGGACCAGGTGGGGGCCACGACGCTCACGACCACCGCCCTGCCCCCGGGGACGCTGCACCTGCGCAGCCCGGAGGCCATCCGCTTCCAGCAGCGCCACTGGAGGCAGCCGGAGCTGCGCTATCCGTACAGCGAGGCGGACGACCTGTATGCCCTGGGCGTGTGTCTGTACCGGGCCGTCACGGGGCACTACCCGTTCCCGCCGGGGCAGGAGCCGGAGCTGCTGGCGGTGGCCATCACGGAGCGGCTGCCGCCGTCCCCGAGGGACATCAACCCGCAGGTGCCGGAGCCGCTGTCGCGGGCCATCCTGCGGCTCCTGGAGAAGGAGCCGGAGCAGCGGCCACGCACGGGGGAGGCGGCGCACTCGGAGCTGATGCGGGGGCTGCTGTCCGGCGGGGCGGCCGCGTTCGAGGCGCACCTCTTCGACGCGATTCCGGGCACGCCGCATCAGATCCGCCGTCCTGAGTGGCCCGCGCAGCCCTACGTGACGCCCGCGCCCCGGCCCCGGCCGCGTCCGGAGGCGGCGCCCCCGCGCCGGTTCCCGACCTGGGGCTGGGTGGGCGTGGTGGTGTGCCTGGGGTTGCTGCTGGCGGGACCTGGGACCTGGGAGGTCCTGCTGCGGGGCTGGACTCGCCATACAACCCCACAGGTTCCAGAGATTGTTTCCACCCCCATTGGTCATAAACTGGCGAGCGAGCCGGACCGCCCGCACAGTGTTCCTGTCGCCGCCCCCGTGGCGGCCCCGAAAGAGGAACACGCTCCCGTGACGACCAAGCCCCCTGCCCCGCCGTCTCCGAAGCCCGCTCGTGCGTTCAAGGCCGCGACCCTCGCGTCCTGCATGGCGGGCATGGCCTGCGCCAGCGCGCCCCTGGTGGACCGGCCCACGCCTCCCGCCGAGGACTGTCCGGAGAATGCGAGGGTGGCGATGCGTGAGCTGAACATCGACGATGTCCAGTGGGCCGCCTTCTTCGACCCGACGACGCGCTCCGATTTCGTCACCGTCCGCGAGGGACGTGCCGCGGTGTACACGCACGGCACCCAGGGGCGTGTGCAGTGGGGCTCCATGTTGACCGGGACGCTCTATGTCGGCTCCAAGCGGGTCTACGGTCGTTTCACCCAACTGCGTCAGAAGAGGTCCGGTGAAACATTTCCCGTCTGTATCGAGCTCTGGTTCCTGGATGACCGCACGCGGGGTGTTCCTCGGGTTGAGGGGGGAGACGAAAACACTGCGGTCGTTTCCAACCTGATGTCCGTGCGGAGCGTTTGGCGATACGACGAATAGGAGGACATGTGCTCCTGCTCCTGCTTCCGTTTCTGGCAGCCGCGGATGGCGGCGTGTCCGATGACGCAGCCACTTCGCATCCCGAGCAACTCTGTCCTGACGCAGGACTGGCGACGATGATCTCCGGGCTACTCTTGGATCAGCGGGGAATCCAGGCGTTGGAGCTGAAGGGCCTCGAATCGAGTCCCTCGGACACGGGACTCCAGGTCAGGAGCTTTCGCTCCATGCGCCGGGTCGCGGTGCAGTTGGAGTTCGCGGGGCGGACGTCCCTGCATGGGAAGACCGCCAAGGCAAGGCTCAGCGGTCCGCATCATCAGACCGTGAAGGTCGTGGAAGTGATGGAGGTGACGCCCGACTCCGAAGGCGGAGTCACCCAGATCATCGTGGAAGCCGAAGCCCAGCCCCTGGAGGCTCGCGGCATCTACACGCTGGAGCTCCAGGACGCGGAGGGCACGCGGCTGCTCGTCCTGCCGGGAGTGCGGTTTCCTTCCATCTGATCATGAAGAAGGCCACGCCCGCCGCGTCACGCGGCTCGCGCACCGCGCGCATCCACTCGGGATCCAGCGGCCTCGCCTTCGCGCCGCGCGCGCCTCCGCGTAGCAGTGCTTGCACCCGGGGCTCAGCTCCACGCAGCCGCGCACCGGGTTCCACGTCGCGTCCGTCCACTCGCTCCTGGAGTTGTCAGCCATGGCGTCCGGAGGGAACACCCGGCCCGCCCGCCTCCCTCCCCTACTCCGCGGGAGGCGGCTCCACGGGCATCGTCCTCGCCCGCTTCTCCACCGCGCGCAGCGTGTCCACCACCGCGTCCTTCTGTCCCAGGCTGGCCAGGAACCCCGGGACGGAGCCCGCCGGGTCCACCGTGAACTTGTAGACGACCCAGGAGGAGCCCTCGCCCTTCGGCTCCACCTTCCAGCTGCCTTCATTCAGCCGCAGCCGCACCACGTCCCGCCTGGCGGGGAACGCGTCCGGCTCCGCCTTCCAGCGCTGCTGGTACGCGCCCGTCCCGTCCGGCGCGACCTTCGACTCCGTCACCACGTGCGAGATGTAGTCGCGCGAGGACACCACCGGCAGGTCCAGCCGCGTGTACGTGAGCCGCCCGCCGTCGTCCGTGGGCCGCACCACCCGCGACTCCTTCACGTACGGCATCCAGAGCCGGTACGACTCCGCGTCCTCCAGCGCCGTCTGCACCTGCGCCGCGCTCACCCGGAGCTCCCCCTCCGCCCAGATGTCCTTCGCCTTCGTCCCCGGACGGGGCCGCACCTTGATCAGGTAGGGCGTCGTGGCCACCGTGTCCCATTCCTCGGCGCCGGCGACGCCCGCCGCCAGCACCACCGCCAGGGCCAGGCCCCAGCGCCGCGTCATTCCCGACATGTCTTCTGCCCTTCGGTTGCGCGCGTGGCCGGCCCCCGGCGGCGCGCGCGTCACCTGTATCCCATCTTTCCGACACCTGGACGCCCCGGGCCTGCCCACGGGATGACGTGGGCACACGGGCCGCTCGACTTTGCGTGGAAGCCTTGGCAAGCCTTGCTCCCATGCGTCCTCACTCCTTCGGTCCTCCGCCCGAGCGCGGCCTGTTCTGCAACCGCACCCTCAACATGCGCGCCATCAAGGCCGTGGGTTACGACATGGACTACACGCTCATCCACTACCGCGTGGAGGCGTGGGAACGCCGCGCCTACGAATACATTCGCGACCGGCTGGTGGAGCAGGGCTGGCCCGTCGCCGACCTGACGTTCGACCCCATGCTCGCCATCCGCGGGCTCATCATCGACACCGCGAAGGGCAACCTCCTCAAGGCCAACCGCTTCGGCTTCGTGAAGAAGGCCCTGCACGGCAGCCGCCCCATGGACTTCGAGGCCCAGCGCGAGGCCTATGCCCGCACCGTCATCGACCTGGCGGACCGGCGCTGGGTGTTCCTCAACACCCTCTTCTCCCTCTCCGAGGCCTGCATCTACGCGCAGCTGGTGGACCGCCTGGACGCGGGCCAGCTCCCCGGCCCCATGGGCTACGCGGACCTCTACGAGCACGTGCGCAAGAACCTGGACGCCACGCACATGCAGGGGCGCCTCAAGGCGGAGATCATCGCGAACCCCGAGCGCTACGTCATCGACGACCCGGAGACGCCGCTCGCGCTGCTGGACCAGAAGAACGCCGGCAAGAAGGTGCTGCTCATCACCAACAGCGAGTGGGCCTACACCGAGCCCATGATGCACTTCGCCTTCGACCGGCACCTGCCCGACGGCATGACCTGGCGCCAGTTGTTCGACGTGGTCATCGTCAGCGCGCGCAAGCCCGAGTTCTTCACCACGCGCGCCACCCTCTTCGAGGTGGTGGAGGTGGGCGGCGAGGCGCTCCTGCGTCCGCACTCCGGGCCGCTCGACAAGAACAAGCCCTACTTCGGGGGCAGCGCGCTGGAGCTGGAGCGGCACCTGGGCCTGTCCGGCGATGAGATCCTCTACGTGGGCGACCACATGTTCGGCGACGTGCACGTCAGCAAGAACGTGCTGCGCTGGCGCACCGCGCTCATCCTGCGCGAGCTGGAGGACGAGGTGCGCGCCATCGCCGCCTTCCGCGCCACGGAGGTGCGCATCGGCGAGCGCATGCTCAAGAAGGAGCGCCTGGAGGCGGAGAGCTGCCAGGTGCGCCTGGAGCTCCAGCGGCGGCGCCACCAGTACGGCCCCCGCTCGGACGTCGCGGAGGGGGACCTGGTGGCGCGCCTCGCGGAGCTGCGCGCGGAGCTGGAGGCGCTGGACGCGGAGCTGGGCCCCATGGCCCGCGCGGCCAGCGAGCTGTCCAACCCGCACTGGGGCCTGCTCACCCGCGCCGGCAACGACAAGAGCCACCTGGCGCGGCAGGTGGAGCGCTACGCGGACATCTACACGTCGCGCGTGAGCAACTTCCTCTTCGCCACGCCGTTCGTCTACCTGCGCAGCCCGCGCGGCAGCCTCCCGCACGACCCCAGCATCCCCGGCGGCACCCCGGTGTTCACCACCGGGGACGGCGCGGGCAGCGGCCCCGCGGAATAGCCCGGGGCCCCTCCGGCGCCTCGCGCCTACTGCGTGAGGCGCCAGAGGGCCCGCAGGTCCGCGGGCAGGTTGCTGGCGACCTTGTCCGCCTCGCCCTCCGAGATCTGGTCCTGGATGGCGCGCAGCACCGTGCGGATCACCACCTCCGCCTCGTCCTCCGGCAGCTGGAGGTCCTCCGCCACGGACGCGACCAGCTCTTCGCGGCCGAAGCGATGGGGATGGCGCGGGCGCTCCTCTGGCGGCGGCAGGAACTCCACCAGCATCCGCGGCAGCTGGGACTCCAGGTTGCGCGCGCCGTTGGGCATGAGCCGGCGCTCCAGCGCGGTCAGCACCGACACGGCGGCGGACTCGGCGAGCGCGGGGGGCATGGCGCCCAGCTCGGACAGGTGGCGGATGAACGCCGCGTAGCTGGCGCGCAGGTGGGCTTCGTGGCGCCGCGCGTGGCGCCCATGCTTCTGGGTTTCGGTTTCGTGGGCCTGGGCCATGGGCACACCTTGAGCAGTGAGGGGGACGGGACCTCCCGGAAGGTGGGCACCGGAGGGCCGGTCCGCGCCCGGCGGGCAGGCGGGCCCCGCCCCCCGACGCCCCACCCCCGCCCGGCCTCCGGGGGAATCCCCTGGAAATGCCAGGGGTTACTGAACATGTGTCCAGACCTCCGAATGGAGCGGGACCTGGCGACCCGGCGCGTGGAGCGTCCATGTCAGACCCCTCCCGTAGAAATGATCGCGTGAGCCACTCGACCCCGCCATCGTCTCCGTCGCGAGTCCTGGAGCAGCGCAACCTCCTGGGGGGCCTGGACCTCCTGCCCGTGATGGGCCGGGGCGGCCGCAAGCGCGCGCGTCAGTTCCACATCCCCACGGAGCGGAAGCTGGGCTTCGCCGCCGCGCTGGCGCTGGTGGTGGAGCACGGGCGGGAGAAGGCCAAGGAGACGGGCACCACGTCCATGACGCGCTGCCCGCGCTGCGGCCACGTGGGCCCCACGGAGCAGGACTTCGGCTTCCGCATCATGAGCCAGGGCCAGCGCCGTCCGCAGTCCTGGTGCCGCGGCTGCCGGGGTCAGCACCTGGAGCCGGTGAGCGCCGCGCCCCGCCCCCAGGACGGCTGGCTGTTCCCGCCGGAGACCACGGAGAAGCCGAAGGCGGCCAAGGGCAGCAAGCCCAAGGCGAAGAAGCGCGCCCGCCGGAGCAACGAAGACCTCACCTGAGCGCCGCCGCGCCTGGCGTGATTCCCGTCCCCGGGAGACCGTCGGCCCGCTCTCCCGCTGCCAGCCCGCGCCACCGGGCGCCCGCGGCCCGCATGCTCCCGGGGCGGCCCCTGTCCCGCCCGTCGCCAGGGATGGCAATGCCCCGCCGGGGTTCCTACCTCCTCCTCAAAGGAGGACTTCATGTCCGTTCGGACCCGAATGGCAGGCATCAAGAACCGACGACGCGTGGATCCCCATGCGGCCCAGCCGAGCGTGCAGGCCAGCCATGGACGCAAGACCCTGCCTCATGACGAGGCGCTACAGCTTCAGCTGGAGAAGATGCTGAAGCGCGTGACGCTGGGCCCCGCCGCTGGAGACCACGGCCCCAAGCGCAACAACCGGGGCACGGGGTTGCGCGGGCGCAAGAAGGCGCCCAGCCAGCTCTACATCAAGAGGATGGGCGGCCCGCGCGACCGCTCCCCGCTGCACGGGGGCTGAAGCCTGCTCCTGGAAACGACGACGCCCCGCGTGGGAGACGGAGGGACCGTCTTCCACCGCGGGGCGGGGTGCGTCTGGTGTCGCTTCGCGCCGGTCAGTAGCCGACGTAGCCGCTGCCGCTGTTCAGGCCCTGGATGCCGGGGACGTTGGACACGGAGCCGTAGCGCTCAATGGAGTAGCGGACGCCGGCGATGATGTTGTCCACCGGGTTGCGGATGTTGTCGTGGCCCGGGAGCTTGTACGCGTCGAACGTGGGCTGGATGGTCTGCATCAGGCCGATGGACGGCGTGCCCTTCTGCGCGTTGGAGTCCCAGTTGTTGATGGCGTTCGGGTTCCCGCTGGACTCGTGCTCGATGATCTTCGCGATGTCCTGGGGGTTCATCTTGTCCGCCGGGACGCCGTTGGCCTTGAGGATGTCCATGGCCTGCTTGATCCAGTCGCCCACCTGGCCCGGGGGCACGTCGCCCACGGGCTGCGAGCCCTGGGCACCCTGCGCTCCGCCCGTCAGGTCCGGACCCTTGGCGACGCCCTGCGCCTGGAACTCATCCTTGCTGCCCGGGACGTTGAGGTTCGCGTCCGCGTAGATGAGGTCCTTGTTGGTGATGTTCGGGTTCGCCTTCACCAGCGAATCCACATCCGTGTTGAAGCGCTTGGCCAGCGCGCTCAGCGTGTCGCCCGACTTGATCTTGTAGTCCATGGGGGAGGGACCCTCGTGTTTGCCGAAAACGTCGTTGCTTGATTCTCGGAGTTTGATTCGGGGAGTTTCGCCTACATTTACGGTTCTGTAGGCCCTCTCACGCAGAGTCACGTCCGGAGCCGGCTGCCTGGAATCCTGCGGTGGGGCTGTCGCCAGAAGAGCCCCACCAGGACGGCGAGTGTAGCGCCCAGGCCGCCGCCGCCGCTGTCACACCCGCCAGCGCCCCCGGCCTCTTCGTCCCCCGGGGTCGATGGATCGACGGTGGCCTCGCACGGGGTGAAGCAGCGGCAGGCGTCCTCCCCGTCCACCTCCAGCCGGGCGCACACGCCCTGCGTGCCGCAGGCGGCGTCCTCCGCGCAGGCCGCGCCGTAGGCCCCGGCCTGGAGCGCGGGCAGGAGGCAGCGGGCGGGGGCGTCCCCGGCGCTGACGCACAGCAGCCCCGAGGGGCAGTCCGCGTCGCTCGCGCAGGCCTCCTGGCAGAGGGCGTCCAGGGGGAGCGGCGCGGTGGGAGCCGGGGGCGGGGCCTCCTCCAGGAAGGGGCGGAGGAAGTCCGCCAACGCGTCCACCCGCACCTGGACCGCCTCCGTCCGGCAGGCCACGTCGCCGCTGACGGTGAGCCCCTGGAGCACCTCGTTCCCGGCCGGGCCTCCCAGCACCGGGCCTCCGCTGTCCCCCACGCAGGTCATGGCCGGGGCGGGTCCGGCCTGGAAGGCGCTGGCGGCAACCCCCGTCACCTGGAGCTGGCCCTGCCGCCGCTGGCCCGCGGGGCGGGTGGCGTCCTTCGTGTCGCCGTAGCCCACCGCCCGCACGGGGTCTCCCGGCGCCACCGGGGCATCACCCGCGCCGGGGAGCCGGTAGGGCGCGACGTCCGTCACGGGCACCGCCAGCCGCAGGAGCGCCGCGTCCCAGGCGTGCGTGGCCGGGACGTAGTCCGGGTGGGCCACGGCCCGCGTGACGCGCACGAACCGCCCTCCGGGCCCGGGCTCCGGGAGCAGCGTGGGGCCCAGGAAGACCTCGTAGGGCCCCGCCTCGCCGAAGACGGCCAGGCAGTGCGCCGCCGTCAGCACCACGTCCGGCGCGACGAGGGCCCCCGAGCAGAGGAGCACCGGCGCCTCCCCTCCACAGCGCACACGGCGGGCCACCAGGGCCACGGCCGCCGCGTCCCCGGGCGCGTCCGCCCCCTGCACCAGGTCCTGGGTCCGGGCCCCGGCAGGCCTGGGAGCCTCGGAAGGGCCGGCGTCCACCGGTCCGCAGGAGGGCAGGCAGCCGAGCAGCAGGCAGGTCCCGAGCGCAACCACCCTCCGGGGTCGGCATCTTGTCCGCTCCCGAGCGGACGCGGCGGACCGTTTCACCATGAGCCGCATCATAGGCAACAGGGGTCATGGGAATGGGGGGTGACCCGCGTTACCTTGCCCCGGAGGGACGTGAACCGGATAGAGTCCGTTGCACGTCTCCCTGCCCCTAGGGGCGGAAGGCACGCCTGCCTGCCTTCTCCGCCGGAGGGGACTGCCACATTGAAGGGTCCGCCACATCTTCACGGGTGGTGGGTCCGCTAACCCTTTTTGGAGGATGTTCACATCATTCGCGAACAGAGAAACAGCAGCCGCGGTCCCAACCGGGACCAGAGAACCAACCGCCGCATCCGCGCGCGTGAAGTCCGTGTCGTGGGCGCCGATGGTTCGCAGCTCGGCGTCATGCCCCTCGAGGCCGCGCTCGACCGGGCCCGCCAGGACGGGCTCGACCTGGTCGAGGTCAGCCCCATGGCCAAGCCGCCAGTCTGCAAGATCATGGACTACGGCAAGTTCAAGTACGAGGAGAAGAAGAAGGCCTCGGACGCGAAGCGCACGCAGGTGGTCATCCAGCTCAAGGAAGTGAAGCTCCGTCCCAAGACGGAGGAGCACGACTACGAGTTCAAGGTGCGCAACACCCGCCGGTTCATCGAAGAGGGCAACAAGGCCAAGGTCGTCATCCAGTTCCGCGGGCGTGAAATCACGCACAAGGAGCTGGGCAGCGCCATCCTCGACGACGTCATCAAGGACCTGAAGGACGTGGCGGTGGCGGAGCAGCTGCCGCGCATGGAAGGCCGGCAGATGTTCATGATCCTGGCCCCCACGCCCAAGGTCGCGCAGAAGGCGCGTGAGCAGGCGCGGCAGGCCGCGGCGGCCGCCCGCAAGTCCCCGCCCCCGAGCGCTGGCAAGAAGCCCCAGGCGGCCGGTGCTCCCGATGCGGAGGGGGCCTCCACCGCTCCGGTGGAAGCCGAAGGCGCCAGCGGCGCCGACGACACGGACACCGCGCAGGACTCCGCGCCCGCGACGACCTGACCGTCGCGAGCGTCCCGCGTCTCCCCTCGCCGGGAGACGCGTACACGGGCGGTTCCCCTCGGGAGGCATCCCGGGGAGACCGCCCGCGTTCGTTTCCCAGGGCCTGACCCCGCCACCTCGGGCAGTACCTGCCCCGCCAGCCGGGCGCGACGGCGGCGGCCCCGCGCCATAGGGAAGAACGTCTCGCCCACCGCGAGCATCGCGCTGGCACCGGCACGCCCGGCGACCCGCTCCTGCCGGGCGGGGCACGTCAGCGCGCCTGGGGTCCGCGCGGCGGCTCGAAGCCAGAGGACCGCCTGCCCCTCCGGCGGGGGCTCGCGCGGAGGTCCTGGCGGCGGCGCCTGACGGACGCCTCAGCCGCGCGCCGTGGCCCGACCGCCGATGTGCTCTCCCGCGTTCGGACGCAGCCGGCGGAAGAGCGGCCCGGCCAGCGACGACACGAAGCCGATGGCGAGGAACGGCAGGAGGAAGCGCTCTGGCGTGAGGCGCA
>JAFADT010000483.1 GCA_023424585.1 Pseudomonadota bacterium | reverse complement strand
GTTCTCCTTCGTGCCCTTCTCCGGCACGCAGCGCACGAGCCCCCGGCTCACGTACGTGTAGAGCGTCGCCCGCTTCACCCCCAGCAGGGCCGCCGCCTCGTCCGCGCGCAGCAGCTCCTCCTCAACTGGATGGTCGAATCGAGATTGAGAACGTCCCCCTGCGCGACGCACCATGTCTCGCGTGCCTCCCTGGAGCGGAGTCTCGACTCGACTGGACCCTCCTGTCGAGTCGGGGCGCTCGCCGGGCGAGGCATGACCTGACGGGAGAGCGACCATGAACGTGGACTTCGGACGCACGTCTTCGGACTACGCGAGATACCGGGCGGGGTTCCCGGAGGCCTTCTACAGGCGGCTGGAGCAGGACGGCGTGCTCACGCCCGGCCTGCGGGTGCTCGACCTGGGGACCGGCACCGGCACCATCGCGCTCAACCTGGCCCGGCGCGGCTGCGCCGTCACCGCGTTGGACGTGTCCGCGCCGCAGCTGGAGGCCGCCGCGCGGCTCGCCGGTGACGAGGGCCTGCGCGTGGACTTCCGCGAGGCCCCCGCGGAGGACACCGGCCTGCCCTCGGGCGCCTTCGACCGCGTGTTCGCGGGCCAGTGCTGGCACTGGTTCGATCGCGCCGCCGCCGCGCGCGAGGTGTTCCGCCTGCTCAAGCCCGGCGGCAGGCTCATCCTCTGCCACTTCGACTGGACGGCCCTGCCCGGCAACCTGCTGGAGGCCACCGAGGCCCTGGTGGAGGAGTTCAGCCCCCGCGTCCAGCTGGCCGTGGATCGCTTCGGCCGGGGCATGGGCATCTACCCGGACTGGTTCCGCGACGTGGGCGTGGCCGGCTTCCAGTCCCTGACGTCCTTCACCTTCGACACGGTCGTTCCCTACACCCACGAGGCGTGGCGCGGCCGGATGCGCGCCAACTCGCGCATCGGCGCCATGCTCCCGCTCGAGCAGGTGGCCCGCTTCGACGCCGCGCTGGGCGCGCTCCTCGCCGAGCGCTTCCCCCAGGAGCCGATGTCCGTTCCCCACCGCGTGTTCGCGCTCGTCGCGGAGCGCCCGTGACCCAGGAGTTTGCCATGGCCTCGCCCCACCTCGTCCACTCGGAAGACGTCCCCTGGACCGAGCTCGCCCACGGCAGCCGCGTGGCGCTCAAGCGCAAGCAGCTGGGCGCCGCCGCGCACGGGCGCAAGCTCGGGTGCAGCCTGGTGGAGCTCCCGCCGGGCCGCCGCTCGTGGCCGCTGCACTACCACCTGGGCAATGAAGAGGCCGTCTACGTCCTGGCCGGCTCGGGCTCGCTTCGCCTGGGGCAGGAGACGCTGCCCGTGCGCGCGGGGGACTACGTCGCGCTGCCGCCGGGCGCGGAGTGCGCGCACCAGCTCATCAACGACGGCCCGGAGCCGCTGCGCTACCTGTGCTTCTCCACCATGGAGGCGCCGGACGTGCTCATGTATCCGGACTCGAGGAAGGTGGGCGTCTTCGCGGGGGCCGCGCCCGGGGGCGACAAGGCGTCGCGCACGCTGCACGCGTATCTGCCCCTGGACGCGCAGGTGGATTACTGGGAGGGCGAGGGGCCCTGATAGGGTGGCCGGGCCATGGCCTCCCTGCTGGATGCGCTCGACCGCGAGCGGCTGCTCAAGGACCCCGCCGCCGCCGCCGCGCTGGTGCCGAAGGGCGAGCCTCCCCACGTGTCGCTGCTGCGGCTGTGCGACGCGGGCCTGCTCGCGGGCGGGCTCTCCGTGGGGTACGGCGTCCGGCCGGATGAGCTGGTGGGTCCGCTCACCGCGGCCATGGGGGGCGCGGCCCGGCGGCTCAAGGTGGTGGACGTGCGCGAGCGCCCCGCGCTGGAGCTGCACGTCGCGGCGGGCGACGTCACGGAGCGCTGGGAGGTGGAGGACGTGTCCGCGCTCGTGCACAACCTCAACGACCTGTACCGCGACGCGGCGGACGTGCGCGCGGTGGCGGTGCTGGGGGAGTGGGAGGACGCGCTCCAGCTGCTCTGCGTCGAGCGCCGCGCGCTGGGCCGGCTCTTGCGCCAGCCCTTCTTCGCGCCCCTCAACGCGCGGGGGCTCCAGGACCTGGCTTCGTCCCGCTGACAGGGGGCGTCTCTCGACCCCGGACGCCCGGTGGGGCACCATGGGGGCATGCGCATCACGCTGGCTCTCTTCGTTGGATTGCTCCTGGGGAACGTCGCTCGCGCGGAGCCGGACTCCTTTGGCCTGGGCACCGGACGCGACAAGGTGCTGACCCTCACCGCCGGGCAGACGCACTCGCTGGGCGTGAATGCCCCGCTGCGCAAGAGCGTCGTGGCCGGGGACAAGGAGCTGGTCGTGTCCGGCCTCAAGGTCTCCGCGGGCGACCTGGTGCTGGTCCACGAGAGCACCGGCCTGGCGTCCACGCCCGACGTGGGCAACAACGGCAAGGCCGTGCAGCTGGAGGGGTCGGTCGCGCTGGGCCGCTGGGAGATGGCGCGGGTGGAGACGGTGTCGTCCTCCTCGCCCGTCGTCTTCGGGCTGAGCGCGCCGCTGCGCTACGCGTACACGGTGGGGCGCGCCCAGGTGGTGCGCGTGTTCGAGTACTCCGACGTCGTCATCGAGGCGGGCGCGCGGCTCACCACGTCGCCGTGGGACGGCAGGTCCGGCGGCATCCTCGCGATGCTGGTCTCGGGCAAGGTGGTCAACGACGGCCGCATCGACGCGGACGGCCTGGGGTACCTGGGCGGCGTCTTCCAGGCCGACATCCCGGGCCTGGCGGGCTGCACGGGGCTGGAGCTGGAGCATGGCAAGGGCGGCTCCGCGCGCGGCGAGGGTGTGGCGGGCCAGGCCTCCAAGAGCGGCATCGCCACCGGGCGCGGCAACCTGACCAACGGCGGTGGCGGCGGCAACTG
>JAFADT010000430.1 GCA_023424585.1 Pseudomonadota bacterium | reverse complement strand
GCCGTTCCTCGCCACGGCGGACGCGGGGGGGCGCTTCGAGGTGCGGGGCCTGTTGCCGGGCACGTACCTGCTGCGCGCCGCGCCGCCGGGCACCACGCCCCAGCAGCGGCTGGCGTGGCTGACGTCGCCGGTCCAGGCGGAGACGGGGGGCATGGAGTCCGTGCTGCGCCTGAGCCTGGGTGGGACGCTCCGGGGCCGGGTGGTGCGCGAGGACGGGGCGCCGCCCGCGGAGTTCTCCCTGGTGCTGCGGGGCGCGGGCGCGGTGCCGCACGGGGGCGGCGACGGCAGCTTCCACATGCAGGGCGTCCCCGCGGGCGACCACACGCTCTACATCACCGGCAAGGGCTTCGTGAACAAGTCGGTGCCGGGGGTGCGCATCCAGGAGGGCCGGGAGACGGTGCTGGGCGACGTGGTGGTGCAGCGCGGGCGGCGGCTGGAGGGCGTGGTCACGAACGCGACGGGCGCGCCGGTGCCGGACGCGCTGGTGCGGGTGTCCCAGCCGATGAAGGGGGTGGGCGTGGTGGCGGGGGCCGCGGCGGAGCTGGACTACGGGCTCCAGCAGGCGGTGACGGGGCCGGACGGCGCCTTCGTGTTCGAGGGGCTCCCCATCTCCGCGCTCCAGCTCTCGGCGGAGCACGTCCAGGAGGGACGCTCGGAGTTCGCGCAGCTCTTGCCCGGCGTGGAGGACACGCGGATGAACCTGCGGCTGTCGGCCACGGGGCAGCTGGACGGCGTGGTGCGCAAGGGCGACCAGCCGGTGAGCGGGGCGCTGGTCATCGTCTCCAACCCGGGAGCGCCCGCGGGCGGCGTCAGCGGCACCACGGGCACGGACGGCGCGTTCCACTTCGACAACCTGGCGCCGGCGACCTACTCGGTGCTGGCCATGTCGGAGTCGGGGCTGGGCCAGCAGATGCAGCGCACGACGGTGTCCATCCGGGCGCGCGAGACCGCCCGCACGGAGCTGGTGATCCCCGAGAGCGGCGTGACGGTGCTGGTGCACGCCCAGGCGGCGGAGGGCGCGCGGGCACCGGAGGCGCGGGTCCTGCTGGTGGACAACCAGCAGGCGGCGAGCCGCCCGGCGCAGGCGCAGTTGCTGTCGCTGACGCAGTCCGCGCAGTTCGACAACGTGGCGCCGGGGACCTACCAGCTCTGCGTCACCACGACGGGCAACCCGGCCGCCCCCGGGGACGGGGGGACGGCGGCGCCGCACCCGGACTGCCGCTCCGTCCAGGTGGCGCAGCAACCCGCGCGGCAGGAGCTCATGATGGCGCTGCCGTTGCTCTAGCGCGGAGGCTCGCGACGGCGGTGAGCGGGCCGCGGGGTGGCGCTCCCCGCGCGGCCGTTTTCCATGGGGAGACAGGCGGGCGGCGCGTCTCTGGGAGGCGCGGGGGGACCGGGGTATAGACGGGCGCCATGCACGTCTACGCCGTCGCGTTGGCTCAGGAGCTGGGCATCAAGCCGGAGCAGGTGGACCGGACCCTCGCGCTTCACGAGGAGGGAGGCACGGTCCCCTTCATCGCGCGCTATCGCAAGGAGGCCACGGGGGGGCTGGACGAGGTCCAGATTCAAGCCATCCTGGACAAGGCCTCGGAGCGCGCGGAGCTGGACGGGCGGCGCGACACCATCCTGCGCAGCATCGAGGAGCAGGGGAAGCTGACGCCGGAGCTGACGAAGGCGCTCCAGGCGGCGCGCACGCGCGCGGAGCTGGAGGACCTGTACCTGCCGTACAAGCCCAAGCGCCGCACGCGCGCGGCCATCGCCCGGGAGAAGGGGCTGGAGCCGCTGGCGGACCTGGTGTGGAGGCAGGAGGGCCAGCGCGGGGAGCGCCTGGACGCGCGCGTGAAGCCCTACGTGAACGCGGACAAGGGCGTGGCGGACGTGACGCAGGCGCTGGCGGGCGCGCGGGACATCTGCGCGGAGCGCGTGGCCGAGGACGCGAAGCTGCGCCGCGAGGCCCGCGAGCTGTGCACGCGGCGGGGCTCGCTGCGCTCGGACGTGGTGCCGGCGAAGAAGGGCGAGCCGACCAAGTTCGAGAACTACTACGGCCACGAGGAGCCGCTGTCCCAGGCCCCGTCCCACCGCGTGCTGGCGCTCTTGCGCGGGGAGGAGGAGGGGGTGCTGAAGGTGAAGCTGGGGCTGCCGGACGACGAGGTGAAGGGGCTCTTCACCGCGCGCGTGGTGACGCGGCCGCAGTCGCTGTTCGCGGGCGAGCTGCGCGCGGCGGTGGAGGACGGGTGGGACCGGCTGATGGGGCCGTCGCTGGAGTCGGAGCTGCGCGCGGAGCTGAAGGAGCGCGCGGACAAGGGCGCCATCGGGGTGTTTGGAGAGAACCTGCGGCACCTGCTGTTGGCGGCGCCGGCGGGGGCTCGGGCGGTGCTGGCGTTGGATCCGGGGCTGCGCACGGGCATCAAGCTGGTGATGCTGGACGCGACGGGGACGGTGGTGGAGACGGCGACGCTCTATTCGGAGCGGAGCGCGGACGAGCGGGCGCGCGCGGCGAAGCTGCTGGAGGCGGTGGTGCGCAAGCACAAGCCGGAGCTCATCGCGGTGGGCAACGGCACGGGCAGCCGCGAGGCGGAGGTCTTCACGCGGGACACGCTGAAGGCGATGGGCGTGCAGCTCCCGGTGGTGTCGGTGAGCGAGCAGGGCGCGTCCATCTATTCCGCGTCGGAGGTGGCGCGGGAGGAGTTCCCGGAGCTGGACGTGTCGCTGCGCGGGGCGGTGTCGATTGGGCGGCGCTTGCAGGATCCGTTGGCGGAGCTGGTGAAGATCGACCCGAAGAGCATCGGGGTGGGGCAGTACCAGCACGACGTGGACCAGGGGCTCCTGAAGAAGAAGCTGGGCGAGGTGGTGGACTCGTGCGTGAACGCGGTGGGCGTGGACGTGAACACGGCGTCACCGCAGCTGTTGGAGCACGTGTCGGGCGTGGGGCCGTCGCTGGCGAAGAAGCTGGTGGCACACCGGGCGGCGAGGGGGCGCTTCACGACGCGCCGGGAGCTGCTCAAGGTGAGCGGCCTGGGGCCGAAGACGTTCGAGCAGGCGGCGGGCTTCCTGCGGGTGCGCGGGCCTGAGCCGCTGGATTCGAGCGCGGTGCACCCGGAGCGCTACGCCGTGGTGGAGCGGATGGCGAAGGACCTGGGCGTGGACGTGGCGTCGCTGGTGGGGAATGCGGCGCTGGTGCGCCAGATTGAGGCGAAGCGCTACCTGGGGCCGGAGCTGGGCGAGCTGACGCTGAAGGACATCCTGGCGGAGCTGGAGAAGCCGAGCCGGGACCCGCGCGGTGACTTCACGGCGCATGCGACGCGCGACGATTTGCGCACGCTGGAGGACGTGAAGGAGGGGATGGTGTTGCAGGGCGTGGTGACGAACGTGACGGCGTTCGGCGCGTTCGTGGACGTGGGCGTGCATCAGGACGGCCTGGTGCACGTGTCGCAGCTTGCGGCGCGCTTCATCAAGGATCCGTCGGAGGTGGCCAAGGTGGGCGACCGGCTGACGGTGAAGGTCCTGTCCGTGGACCTGGCGCGCAAGCGTCTGGCGTTGTCCGTGCGCGCGGTGCTGGAGGGTGGGGCGCCGCAGCCGTCGGGACGGCCCGCGCAGGCGAAGCCTGCCAGTTCGCCGGCGCCGCAGCGTCCGGCGCAGAAGCCGGTGAACCAGGCTCCGCCGCAGAAGAAGCCGGAGCCGTTCAACAATCCGTTCTCGAAGTTGAAGCGCTGACGCATATGGCCCACTTTCAAGACCTGTCCCCTTGCAACTCCATGCGCCAGTGAGAGGACCATGGGGTTCTCACTCTCCTATAGGAAGCCGCTGTAATCCCCATTCGCCCAATATGTCTCCAACGCTCGTGACCAGTGCTGACGGGTAGCAGGGCCTGCGGCTGAACAGCGAGAGATGCGCCGCGTGGTGACGGAGCTGTTTCAGGGGAACGTTTTTCCAACGTCGCCCGCCCAAGTGCGCGGTGAGTTCATGCGCTTCCCAAGCATCGGGCGCATAGGCAATGCGCTCAGCTTCGGGACGAGGGACATCCGCGAATGCGGCCTCGATTTGGTGCCTGAGGGGTTCGTCGCGTGGGCTCATGGTGCTGCGACTCATTGGCACTTCTCATTGGGACTGCAGCGGATGCGGCTGAACTCCGTGCAGCGGGCTTGCCCCTTCTCATAGGTGGCGAGAACGCCCTTGTGCGCCACGTCGCCGCCCCGGAAACAACGCTCCATCAACGTCCTGCGCGCCTGGATGCGGTTCTGGAACCTGTTCCATCGGATGGTCAGCTCGGGACAGGACATGGCCTCATTGCAGCGCATCCCCTCGGTCTTGCCTGCCACACCCGCTGCTTGGTTCAGCGCCCGGTAGACGTCCTTGTGCAATCGCCTGGCGGAGGCAAGGGTTCTTCGGCCTGGCTGGAAGCCGAGAGGAGCACGCACCACGCGGTGGTGAACAGCAGCCGGTTCCAGCCCTTCATGCGGTCCCTTCTCTCGATACGTTCTGCTCAATCCAACGGAAACAGCCGCGCTTCCTTCGCCAGCACCTCATTGCGCGCCAGCAGGTCCGAGAACCGCTTCGTCCCATTCCTCGCGTCGAACCGCGCCGCGATGTCGCGCGCCTGGGACTCCAGCCAGTCCTTCAGCGCCGGCGTCCCGTACCCCCCGTCCACCGCGTGCAGCGGGAACGCGCGCGGCAATCGCAGACTCACCTCATCCCGGCCGTCCGCCGCCACCTGTCCCAGCAGGAACGCCGCCGCCGTGTAGAAGGTGAACCGGTCCCGGTAGCTGGAGTGCTCCAGCGCCCACCCCAGGTGCTTCTCCAGCAGCGTCAGCCCTCTCGACAGGTTGCCCGTCAGCGCCAGGAACTCCAGGTGCTCTCCCACCGTGGAGAGGAACTCGCGGTTCTTCGCGACCATCGCGTAGCCGCGCAGGTGGCAGTCCCTGGCTTCCTTCATCCGCTCCAGCTTGAAGAACGGATACAGCAGCGTGCCCAGCGTCAGGTGCGGGATCTCCGCGCAGGACTGCCTCCCGTCCAGGATGGGCTTCGCCTTCCGGATGGCCTGCTCCCACTCGCCCTTGTCCACGTGGTGGTCCAGCTCGTCATCCAATTCGCAGACGCGGCAGTCCGTCAGGTGGTCCCTGGGCGTGACGAGCCACGCCTCCCACAGGCGCTCCGCCTCCGCCGTGTCCCCCATGTCCCGGGCCATCTGGTAGCGCAGCTTCAGCGCGGCGCGCTTGCCCGCGTCCAGCTTCGCGAAGCTCTGCTCCACGTCATCCAGCGCGTCGGCGATCTGCTTGCGGCTGATGTGCGGGAACTCGTCCAGCCGGCCCACCACCCACTTCTGCTTCCACAGCATGTCCTCCGGGTCGAACCGCTGCGGGTCCTTCTTCTGCTGCCCCCGGCACCACGCGAACGCCACCAGCGCCTTGTCCGGATACCCCCCGAACGTCGCCGCGTCGATGAGCGCGTCCCGCAACTCGTACCCCAGCGCCACGTCGCCGTGCACGTCCACCAGCCGCACCGCCTCCTCCAGCGCGCGCACCTTCGCGTCACCTTCCGGCAGCGCGTCCGCCTGCGCGCGCAACGCCTCCACCTGCTGCTGCCAGTCCGCCATCAGTGCATTCCCCCCCGCGAGCCCGGACCGGACGACCCGCCACCTTCATCCAGCCGCGCGGAGATGAGCCCCAGCAGTCCATGGTTGAGCAACGCCATCTCCTGCGCGTTCAGCGGGTGCTGCCCCAGCAGCAGCGCCTGCACGTAGAGCATCTCGACCGACAGCTTCAGCAACTCCCGCCCCTCCACCTCCGCCAGCCGGCGCACCACCGGGTTGTGCAGGTTGAGGCAGAGCAGCGCCCGGTCCTGGCCACCCGCACCCGCCAGCACCCCGTCCAGCACGCCCGCGTACAGGTCGTCCGACTCCTCCCGTGCCCGCTCCGCGTCCCGCCGGAACGCCCCTTCCGCGTCCGAGCTGTAGAGCGTGGGCACCTCCTCCGGGAAGAACTTCTTCACCTCCACCCCGCAGCGGAACGGCGCCAGCACGCGCTCCGCGAGGCGCAGCAGGGGATAGACGGCCTCGCGCTCGTCGAGCGTCAGCTCCTCGAAGCTCTGCGGCAGGTCCGCCGACGAGAACGGCGCCACCTGCGCCTCCGGCACCACGTGCGGCAGCTTCTCCAGCAACGCCGTGTCGTGCGTGTACGCCGCGTTCAGCACGCACAGCCCCTGCGCCCCCGCCACCCGCGCCACCTGACGGAATCCATCCAGCGTCGGTGTGTAGCGCACCACCGGCCACGACCGCCGGTAGTCCGCCAGCGTCATCACCCCGAGCGACGTCTCGAACGGCAGCCAGTGGATGACCAGCCGGTAGAAGTCATCGTCGTCCAGCGCCAGGCCCTTCACCGACAGCCCATGCAGCGAGATCAACCGCTGGAGCGCCCGAGGGTCTTCGTGCGCCAGGTCCATCAGGTACCCGCGCAGGGACTGCCCGAGGGCCTCGCGTGCCTTCGAGAGCACCGTGTCCTCGTAGAAGGACTCGCGGCTCGCGGTGGGCCTCAGCCCGTTCGCGTTCACCACGCACTTCACGAAGAACGCCCACTCCGGCAACAGGTTCTCAGCGCTCTCCGACAGCAGCATCTGCTTCAGGTACACGCGGTGCTTCTGTCTGGCATTGAAGTGCGGCGACGCCGGCAACACATACGCCACGCCGTCCACGTCCCCCGCCTCCGAGCGCAGTGGGATCACATCCAGGAAGTCCGTGCCGAACACCTCGCGCCCGTACGCGAGCAGCGCCTGCCGCTTGTCGCTGGCCGTCTCGTAGGAGCGGCGCCAGGGCGGGCCGTCCGGGTTGAGCGTCTCCGTCTGCCCCTCCACCGTGAGCCGCACGGGAAAGGGCAGCAGGCCGCCGTAGTGCTTCGCAAGCTGGCGCACCCGCTCCGGCGCGAACCACTCCGCCATGTCCGGGCGAGCGACCAGGTAGACGTGCGTGCCGGGGGCGTCCAGCGGGTGCTCGGAGACGCGCACCCCATAGGTACCGTCGTGCCGGCCGCGCCACTCCAGCGTCCGCCCGTCCCCCTTCGCGGAGCGCGTCACCACCAGCAGCTCGTCGCACACCATGAAGCACGACAGGAGGCCGATGCCGAACTGCCCGATGAAGTCGTTGCGGCGCGCCTCCAACTGCTCGCGCTTGGAGGACTCGCCAATCGTGGCCAGGAAGCGGTGGATCTCCTCCTCCGTCAGCCCCACGCCCTCGTCCGTGAAGAGCAGGGTGGGCGGCCCGCCGTCCTGCTTCTCCCGCAGCTCCAGCCCCACCGCGCCCCGGGCCTGGGGCTCCAGCAGCTGGCGGGCGCGGATGGCGTCCGTGGCGTTCTGGAGCAGCTCCCGCACGTAGACCCCGGGCGAGCTGTACAGGTGGTGGGACAGGAGGTCGATGACCCCACGGAGGCTGACTTGGAATCGATGGTCCACGCGGCCGTCGAGCGTAGCGCGCTGCATCCTCCCCGGGGCCACAAACCCCCGCCGTGGGTGGATGAAGGCCTCTGTGTCCTCTCCCGGGCAGCCGGACGCGCCAGCCCCCTTCCGCCTCCCTGGCGGGGTGGTATGTGGCGCCCCGGCCGTGTGGCGCCTCGGGGTGGCACGGCGACATGTCGTCTCTTTCCTTCCTCCTGGAGCGGACAACGATGGGCAACAAGCTGAAGGCAGTGGTGGTGGGCGCGGTGCTGGGTGTCGCGGGCGCGGCCTTCGCGCAGGGCACGCCGACGACGCCGGCGGCGCCCAAGGCCGATGCCAAGGCGGCCGTGAAGGCGGCGGCGGGCAAGGCGGTGGCCACGGCGGGCAAGACGGAGGTGACGTGGTGGGGCCACGCCGCGTTCGTGGTGAAGACGCCGGGCGGCGCGACCATCGCCATCGACCCGTGGCTCACCAACCCCAAGGCGCCGCAGGGCGCCACCTGGCCGGAGGCGGTGGACGCCATCCTCGTGTCCCACGGCCACTTCGACCACGTGGGCGAGACGAAGGCCCTGGCCCAGAAGACCAACGCCAAGGTGTACGGCTCCTTCGAGCTGGTGAACCTCCTGGGCCTGCCGGAGGCGCAGGGCGTGGGCGCCAACGCGGGCGGGACGTTCACGGTGAAGGACGCCACCATCCACCTGGTGGAGGCGGTGCACTCCAGCAGCTACCAGGCGGACCCGAAGAGCGCGTCGCAGTACGCCGGTGCGCCGCTGGGCTTCGTCATTGAGATCGCCAACGGCCCCACGCTGTACCACGCCGGTGACACCGGGGCGTTCCAGTCCATGGGCCTCATCGCGGAGCAGTTCAAGCCCACCGTGGCCATGCTGCCCATCGGCGGCCACTTCACCATGGACCCGCCGCAGGCCGCTGTCGCCGCGAAGCTGCTGAAGGTGAAGACCGTGGTGCCCATGCACTACGGCACCTTCCCCGCCCTGGCCGGCACCCCGGACGCGCTCACCACCGAGCTGAAGAAGACCCGGGCCACCACCAAGGTGCTCGCCCTGGAGCCAGGCAAGGCCACCCCGCTGTAGGCCTTCCCCGCGGCTCGCCCGCCTCGCGCCCGTCCGCCCTGGGTGGACGGGCGCGCTGTTTTTTCCGCCACCCATCAGCAGCGGTTGCCTGCCGCCACCGGGGGACGGAGGCCGGGTGGCATCCCGGAAGCGACTGGGTTATTCCCCGCCTCAGCGCGCCCGAGAGGGAAGCTCCGGCCGCGCGCGTTCGAGGGGTGTACCGGTGTCGGTGATGGTTTTTGGAAGGGGGACCTGGCTGGCCACGCTCCTGGCGGACG
>JAFADT010000349.1 GCA_023424585.1 Pseudomonadota bacterium | reverse complement strand
CTCATCGGCTTCTTCGTCAACACGCTGGTGCTGCGTGCGCGCATCGACCCACGCGCGTCGTTCCGCGCGCTGCTGGCCCAGGTGAGGGCGACGACGCTCGCGGCCTACGCCCACCAGGACCTTCCTTTCGAGAAGCTGGTGGAGGACCTCCAGGAGACCCGGGACCTGAGCCGGTCTCCGCTGTTCCAGGTGGCGTTCACGTTCCAGAACGCACCCGGGGGGCCGCTGGACCTCCCTGGGCTTCACCTGGAGCTGCGCGGCGGGGAGAGCGCCACCGCGAAGTTCGACCTGGACCTCAGCCTCCGGGAACGGGACGGCGCGCTCTGCGGCGACCTCCAGTTCAGCACCGACCTCTTCGATGCCACCACCGTCACCCGGCTGATGGCGCACTTCGAGGCGCTGCTCGGCGCGCTCACGGCGCGGCCGGACGCCCCCGTGCGGGAGCATTCATTGCTCGATGCCACGGAACGCCGACGCGTGCTCGTGGACTGGAACGCCACGCACCGTCCGCTCGCCCCCCACACCGTGCCGGAGCTGTTCGCGGCCCAGGTCCTCCGTGCTCCAGACGCCATCGCGGTGCAGCACGAAGGGCAGGTGCTCACCTACGCGACGCTGGCGGAGCGGGCGCGGCGGCTGGCCCGGCGCCTGCGGGCTTTCGGGCTCCCCCCCGAGGCGCGGGTCGCGCTGTGCGTGGAGCGGGGGCTGGAGTTGGTGGTGGGGATGCTCGGCATCCTGGAGGCGGGCGGCTGCTACGTGCCCATGGACCCCGCCTATCCGCGCCCCCGACTGGCGTTCATGTTCGAGGACGCGGGCATCTCCGCGGTGGTGGGCCAGCGAGCGCTGCTGGGCGCCCTGCCCGACCACTCCCTGCCCACGGTGTGCCTGGACGTGGACGCGGACACGGACGGTCCTGAGCAGGCTCCGGCGCCCGCCTCCGCTGGCGACACCGTGCGGCCGGAGCAGCTGGCCTACGTGCTCTACACGTCGGGCTCCACGGGCACGCCCAAGGGCGTGGGCATCACGCACCAGTCCATCGCGCACCTGGTGCGGGACACGAGCTACGTCCAGGTGGGGCCGGACGACTGCATGGTGCAGGCAGGCACGCCCTCGTTCGACCTGGCCACCTTCGAGGTCTGGGGCGCCCTGCTCAACGGCGCCCGGCTCGTCATCCTGCCGCGCGAGGTGACGCTGGCTCCGGCCGAGCTGGCGCGCACATTGCGCGAGGTGGGCGCCACCACGGCGCTCTTCGCCACGGCGCTGTTCCACACCGTGGCGCGCGAGGTGCCGGAGGCCTTCGCGACGATGCGGACGGTCCTCCATGCCGGCGAGGCGGCGAACGCGGACGCGGCGCGCGCGGTGCTGCGCGCCGGCCCTCCCGGCCGGTTGGTGAACCTGTACGGCCCCACGGAGGCGACCGTGGGCGTCACCACGCACGACATCGTGGAGCTGCCGGAGCACGCGACGTCGGTGCCCATCGGACGGCCGATGTCGCGCGTCCAGACCTATGTGTTGGATGCGCACGGTCAGCCCGTGCCCGTGGGCGTTCCGGGCGAGCTGTACCTGGGCGGTGACGGCCTGGCGCGGGGCTACCTGGGCCGCCCCGCGCTGACGGCGGAGCGCTTCGTGCCTTCGCCGTTCGGCGACGCGCCCGGCGCGCGGCTGTACCGCACGGGCGACCGCGTGCGCTGGCGGGCGGATGGGACGCTGGACTTCCTGGGCCGCCTGGACACGCAGGTGAAGCTGCGTGGCTTCCGCATCGAGCTGAGCGAGGTGGAGGCCCTCCTCCGCCAGCACCCGTCGGTGAAGGCCGCGGTGGCTGGGGTGGTCGAGGACCGCCTCGTGGCGTGGTACGTGCCAGGCGGTCCGGTGGAGGCCTCGGCGTTGCGCGCCTTCATCTCCGAGCGGCTGCCCGCGCCGTGGGTGCCTGCCGCGTTCGTGTCGCTGGACGCCCTGCCGCTCACGCCCGTGGGCAAGGTGGACCGCAAGGCGCTGCCTGCTCCGGATGCGCGTTCCGCCGCCACCGGGCCCGCGGCTCCGGAGCGGATGACGCTCTTCCAGCAGCGCATCGCCGGGCTGTTCCAGGAGCTGCTCCGCCTGGAGTCCGTGGGGCTGCACGATGACTTCTTCGCCGTCGGGGGCCACTCGCTGCTGGCCACGCAGCTCGTCTCGCGGCTGCGCTCGACCTTCGGCGTGGAGCTGCCGCTGCGCGCGCTCTTCGATGCGCCCACCGTCGCCCGGCTCACGGAGCGGGTGGAGGCGCAGCTCCTCTCGCGCGTCGAAGGGCCGCGCGTCCCCGCCCTCGTCCCCACGTCGAGGGACCGGGACCTTCCGGTGTCCTTCGCGCAGCAGCGGCTGTGGGTGGTGGAGCAGCTCCACCCGGACGGCGGTCGCTACAACCTCGCCACCGCGCTGCGGCTGGACGGCGCGCTGGACGAGGAGGCGCTGCGCCGCGCCCTGGAGTGGGTCGTCTCCCGGCATGAAGCCCTGCGCACCACCTTCGCGATGAAGGAGGGACAGCCCGTCCAGCGGGTGCACGCGGCAGGCGCGTGGGAGCTGCCGGTCACCGACCTGACCGCCGTCCCCCAGGACTCCCGCGAGGCCGAGGCCCAGCGGCATTCCGTGGACGAGGCCGCGCGCCCCTTCGACCTGGGACGTGGGCCGGTGCTGCGCACGAGGCTGCTCCGGCTGGGTGAGCGCGAGCACGTGTTGCTCCTGTGCATGCACCACCTCGTCTCCGACGGCTGGTCGCTGGGCGTGCTGCTCCGTGAGGTGGCCGGAGGCTACGAGTCCTTCGCCTCCGGCCGCGTGCCCGTGTTGCCGTCGCTGCCGGTGCAGCCCGCGGACTTCGCCGTGTGGCAGCGCGCCTGGCTCCAGGGGGACGCGCTGGCGCGGGAGGTGGCGTGGTGGAAGCAGCACCTCACCGGGGCTCCCCAGGTGTTGGAGCTGCCCACGGACCGGGTGCGGCCGGCGCTCCAGTCCTCGAAGGGTGCGCTGCTTCCCGTGCACCTCCCCTCGGGAGCGGTGGACCGGCTGGTGGCGCTGGGCCGCTCGGCGGGAGCGACGCCGTACATGGCGCTGCTCGCGGTGTGGCAGGTGCTGCTGTCGAGGTACTCGCGGCAGGAGGAGCTGCTGGTGGGTTCGCCCATCGCCGGCCGCGACCGCGCGGAGCTGGAGGGGCTGGTCGGCTTCTTCGTGAACACGCTGGTGCTGCGCGGCCGCGTGCGTCCGGGGGACTCGTTCCGGACGTTGCTCTCGCAGGTCCGGGCCACGGCGCTCGCCGCGTTCGAGCACCAGGACCTGCCCTTCGAGAAGCTGGTGGAGGAGCTCCAGGTGACTCGCGACCTGAGCCGCAACCCGCTGGTGCAGGGGGTCTTCGCGCTCCAGAACGCCCCCACCGGGGAGCTGAGGGCACCGGGGCTCACGCTGCGGTCCGTGCCCGTGGACAACGCCACGGCGCGCTTCGACCTGGGCCTGTTGCTGCATGAGGCGCCGGACGGCCTGCGCGGCGTCCTCGAATACAGCACGGACCTCTTCGAGCGCTCCACGGTGGAGCGGCTGGCCGGGCACCTGCGCACGTTGCTGGACGCCGTCGTCGCCGCTCCGGACGCTCCGCTGGCCCGGCTGGAATGGCTCACGCCCGAGGAGCGCCAGCAGGTGCTCACGGCCTGGAGCTCCACCAGCGTGGAGTATCCGCGCGAGTCGAACCTGGTGGAGTGCTTCGCGCGCCAGGTCTCCCGGCGACCGGAGGCCATCGCGCTGGAGTTCGGGGATGCGCGCCTGACGTACTCGCAGCTCGACGCGCGGGCGAACGCGCTGGCCTGGACGCTGCGCTCGCACGGCGTGGGGCCGGAGGCGCTGGTGGCGGTGTGCCTGGAGCGCTCGGTGGAGCTCGTCGTCACGCTCCTGGCCATCCTCAAGGCAGGGGGCGCCTACGTCCCGCTGGAGGCCGCGTATCCCGCACGGCGGCTGGCCCACATGCTGGAGGACGCGCCCCCGCGGCTGCTCGTCACCACCCGCGCGCTGCGCGCCTCGCTGCCGGTCTCCGAGCACGTGCCGTGCGTCTTCGTGGAGGAGGCACGCCTGGAGGGACAGCCCGCGACCGCTCCCGAGGTGGCGCTCTCCTCGCGAAACCTCGCGTATGTGGACTTCACGTCCGGCAGCACCGGCCGCCCCAAGGGCGTCGCCGTGGAGCACCGGGGTGTGCTGCGGCTCCTGCACGGCGGCTCCTGGGCCCGCTTCACTCCGGACGAGACGTTCCTGCTGATGGCGCCGCTGTCCTTCGACGCGTCGACGCTGGAGCTGTGGGGCCCGCTGGTGTCCGGGGGCAGGCTCGTGGTGTTCCCGCCCCAGCCGCCCACGGACCTGGCGCTGCTGGGGCAGGTCCTCCGCCGTCATGGCGTCACGTCGCTCTACCTGTCCGCGGGGCTGTTCGCGCAGGTGGTGGACGCGCGGCTGGAGGTGCTGCGCGGGCTGCGGCAGCTCTTCGTGGGCGGAGACATCCTGTCCCCCACGCACACGCGCCGCGTGGTGGAGACGCTGGGCCTCCCGGTCGTCAACGGCTACGGCCCCACCGAGGCCACGGTCTTCACCTGCTGCCTCCGCATGGAGCGGCCCGAGGACGTCCCGGGCGAGGCGATTCCCATCGGGCCACCCCTGCCGAACACGCGGACCTTCGTGGTGGACGGCTCGCTGCGGCCGGTGCCCGTGGGGGTGCCGGGCGAGCTGCTCATCGGCGGGGACGGGCTCGCGCGCGGCTACCTCTCCCGCCCGGACTTCACCGCCGAGCGCTTCATCCCCCACCCCTTCGCCACCACACCCGGCGAGCGCGTGTACCGCACGGGAGACAGCGTGCGCTGGCGCGTGGATGGGAGCCTGGAGTTCCTGGGCCGCATCGATCGTCAGGTGAAGGTGCGCGGCTACCGCGTCGAGCTGTCGGAGGTCGAAGCGGCCCTCCGGGACTGGCCCGGCCTCACGGACGCGGCCGTGCTCGTGCGCGAGGACGCCCCCGGCGACAAGCGGCTGGTGGCCTACGTGGTGGCGGGCTCGCTGGACGTGCCGGCGCTGCGTGGCCACCTGCGGCAGCGGCTGCCCGAGTACCTGGTCCCGGCCGCGTTCGTCCCGCTGCCCGCGCTGCCCCTCACCGCGACCGGCAAGCTGGACCGGCAGGCCCTGCCCGCGCCGGACGTCGCGGCGAGCGCTCGCAAGGGGCGGTTCGTGGAGCCCGCGGATCCGCTGGAGGCGCAGCTCGCCGGCATCTGGGCCCGGGAGCTGGGGGCCCGGAGCGTCGGCGTGCACGACCACTTCTTCGAGGACCTGGGCGGCACGTCGCTCACCGTGGTCCGCGTCGCCAGCCGCCTGCAGGAGGCGCTCGGGCGCGACGTGCCCGTGGTCTGGTTGTTCGAGCATCCGACGGTCCACGGGCTGGCCCAACGGCTGGTGCGCGAGGGGCTGGGCCCGCGCCCCGACCTCGTTCCCGAGCCGCCACAAGCGCCGCCCACGGTCGCGGTCACCACCGCGGCGGAGGAGCCCGCCATGGCCGGTCCCGTCAGCGCTGGAGCTGGCTCCGGGCCCTCGGCGTCCGTGCCGGCTCACGCCCCCATGCCTTCCGGCTCCGCGGCTCCTGTCGCGCCGGTGTCTTCCGCGGCCACGAAGGACGGGACGGCGGCGGCGGCGCCGTCGAAGGCCATCGCCATCATCGGCATGTCCGGGCGCTTCCCCGGCGCCGCGTCGGTGGAGGAGTTCTGGCGCAACCTGCGCGAGGGCGTGGAGTCCATCTCCCGCTTCACCCCCGAGGAGCTGGAGCCGATGCCCGGCCTTCCTCCGGGCGTGTCGCTGTCACGGCACCCGGGGTTCGTGCCCGCCCAGGGCGTGCTCACGGACATCGATCAATTCGACCCCGCGTTCTTCGACATGTCCCTGCGCGAGGCGCAGTGGACCGACCCGCAGCAGCGAATGTTCCTCCAGTGCGCCTGGGCGGCGCTGGAGGACGCGGGCATCGACCCCTCGCGCTTCCCGGGCGTCATCTCCCTCTTCGCCGGAGCGAACGAGTCCGGCTACGCGAACGAGGTGCGGCGGAGCCTGCCGTTGGACTCGGCGGCGTTCTTCGAGCTGTACGGCACCGCGACCTACCAGAGCCTGCCGACGAAGGTGTCCTACAAGCTGGGGCTCACCGGCGAGAGCATGCTCGTCTACACGGCGTGCTCCACGGGGCTCGTGGCGGTGCACGTCGCATGTCAGAACCTGCTGGCCGGCCTGTCGGACGTGGCGCTCGCGGGGGCGACGCGGCTGTCGGTGCCGCAGCGCACCGGCTACGTGCACCAGGAGGGGATGATCTACTCCCCGGACGGGCACTGCCGCGCCTTCGACGCGAAGGGCCAGGGCACCGTCTCCGGCAGCGGAGTGGCCGCGGTGGTGCTCAAGCGGCTGGAGGACGCGGTCCGCGACGGCGACCCCATCCACGCCGTCATCCGGGCCACCGCCGTCAACAACGACGGGCGCGACAAGTCCGGCTTCACGGCGCCCGGTGTTCAGGGCCAGGCAGCGGTCATCACGCAGGCGCTGCGCCGGTCGGGCGTGACGGCGCGGGACATCGGCTACGTGGAGGCGCACGGGACGGCGACGCCGCTGGGCGACCCCATCGAGGTCGCGGCGCTCCAGCGCGCCTACGGCCTGGGTCCCGAGCACCGGGGCACCATCCCGCTCGCGTCGCTCAAGACGAACGTGGGACACCTGGACACGGTGGCGGGGCTCGCGGGGCTCATCAAGGTCGCGCTGTCGCTGCGCGAGGAGGAGATTCCCCCCAGCCTCCACTTCGAAGCGCCGAACCCGCGGATCGACTTCGACGCGGGGCCGTTCTTCGTCAACACGCGCTTGCGACCCTGGCCTCGGGGGAAGACGCCACGGCGCGCGGCGGTGAGCTCGTTCGGCGTGGGCGGGACGAACGCGCACGCCGTGCTGGAGGAGGCTCCGGTCGCCCGGAGCGCTCCCTCGACGCGCTCGCACCAGCTGTTCGTGCTGTCGGCGCGCTCGCCGGAGTCCCTGGAGGTGGGGGCGCGAGCGCTGGCGTCGCACGTGCTGGCGGACCGGTCTCCGGAGGGGGTGGCGGCGGCGTCGCTGAAGCTGGCGGATCAGGTGCTGTCCGCGCGTTCGCCGGAGGCATTGGAGGCGGCGGCGAAGCAGCTGGCGCTGCGGGTGCTGTCGGCGCGCTCCGCGGAGTCCCTGGAGGCGTTGTCGGCGCGGTTCTCCGTGGAGGTCGCGGGGGATGCGGGGGCGTTCGCGGATGCCGCGTACACGCAGGCGGTGGGACGGCGGGCCTTCGAGTACCGGCGCACGGTGGTCGCCCGGGACGCGGAGGACCTGGCGAGGCAGCTTCGCAAGCCGGCCACGCCCGCGCGGCTGAAGGACGTGGAGGCCGCACGGCGGAAGCGCCTGGCCTTCGTCTTCTCCGGTCAGGGCTCGCAGCAGGTCGGCATGGGCCGGGAGCTGGACGCATCCGTGCCGGCGTTCCGAGCGCAGGTGGAGGCGTGTCT
>JAFADT010000465.1 GCA_023424585.1 Pseudomonadota bacterium | reverse complement strand
CCCAGCACCAGGGTTGGGAGTACCTCTTCGATCCATGTCGAGTCCGCCGCATTGAAGCGGAATGCCGTGGGCGTGGTGTTCGTGTCCTTGCTTCCCACCGCCAAGAGGGTGTCCGGGCTGCTCACGCCACTGATTGCGCGCAGGGCCGCACCATTCACGGTGGCGGTCTGGATTCGTGTGGGGGAGGCGGGCGGAGTCCACTGGAATGTCTGGCCACCCCCCGTGACGCCATAGAGAGTCGGCATTCCTCCCGAGGGGCTCTCGATGCCAACCAACCCGTTCAGGCCCTGGCTGGTAGCCTCGATCATGCACGTGGTCGCATTCGGAGCTGCCCGTGCGAAGCGGCCGGCTCCTCCCTTGCTACCTGCGAGGAACACCTCACCGGAGGATGCGACCCACGCGGCCTTCCAGTCGCCGTCGCAGGTAATGAGCTTGCTTCCGTTCGCGTCCCTCAGGGCGAGCTTTCCGGAGTCTCCCGCGAGCCAGATGCGTCCTGCTCCATCCGTCGCGATCGCCTTCCAACTGGTGGTATCTCCTCCGCTGGAGGGCTGCCAGGTCGTGTTGCACGAGAGGCCGTCGTCGGCCACATCGCTGCAATCGTTGTCGATCCGGTCGCAGACCTCCGGGAAGCCTTGTGCACGGAAGCGCGAGCTCTCATCACAGTCGGCGAGCTCCGTGCTCGTGTTCGGGGGAATCGTTCCGCAGGTCCGGTCCACTTCCACGCCGGCCTTCCCGTCTCCGTCAACGTCCATGTAGTACGGGATGGGCGCTTCGGTCTCGTTGCAGACGCCGTTGCCGTTGGAGCAAGCAGTCACTCCCCGGCAGCCGAGGGCCGTCGTGCAGCCCGCCCCCACGTCGAAGCCCTCATCGACCTTGCCGTTGCAGTTGTCGTCCCGTCCGTCGCACCGAAGCTCGGCCACGCCTGGATGGACGCTTGGATCGTTGTCGTCGCAGTCGTCCGCGTTGCTCGCGTAGTTGAGCGAGGGCGCCTCGCACGCCTTCACTGGGGGCAGGAGGCTGCTGCCGTGGTTGTCGCCGTCATCGTCCGGGTACCAGATCGTGGGACCCCCCTGGGTCTCATCGCGGTCGTTGCAGTCCGTGCCCCCCTCGTCCTGCGCGACGAACCCGTCCCCATCCCAGTCCGTGGCGCTCAGGTCCAGGGACACCGGCGTGATTCCATTCCTTGCGAGGCTCGCGGTGGTCTCATCGGTCACCACCTGGGCCCCGTCACAGTCCTGCTCCTTCGCTGCGGCCAGGAGCTTCACGCCGTGGCTCCAGCCGGCCTGGCGGAACACCGCCACGGACAGTGTGCCCGGAGCAGAACCCGTGGGGACATTCACGTTCGTCGTGGCGTACCGCGACGCGTCCGCTTGATCCGTGACGGTCAGCGTCACGCACCCCGGCCGAAATCCTTCGTAATGAATTTCGACCCTCAAGGCGGCGGTCTTGAGGTCGTCCCCCTTGGAACAGCCGGCGAGGACGCCCGCGAGTACGGCGAGCAGGAATAAACGCATGGGACACGCATTCTGGGGCGCGCCCCACACCCGGAGTGGGGCGATGTCGCCACCCGTCGGCATTTCAACCCGAGAGCCTTCTCCCTCGACCCTTAGTCCGCTCCGCGAGGCATCGTCCAGACACGCTCCGCTCATCCGCCCCGAGATGATGGCTTCCGTGTATTAGGGGCCGCTGACCGTTCAACACTGGCCCGTTCCACCGCCTGCCTTATGCCCACCGTCCGCCGTGTCCTCCTCGCCGCGCCCCTGGGTGCCTGCCTCTGCGCGCTGGCCCCGGACGCGCTCGCCCAGACGCCGCCGGCCGCGTCCCCGTCCGCCGAAGCTCCCGCCAGCGCCTATCCCAAGCCTCCGAAGCCGGACGCCAACGCCGCGCCGCTCACGCTGGAGCGCGCCGTGGAGCTCGCCTCCCAGCACAACGAGGCCGTGCTCGCCGCGGGACAGAGCGCCGAGGCCGCCCAGGCCCGCGTCGCCCGCGCCCGCGCCTTCTTCCTGCCCACCCTGACGGCTACCGGCACCTACACTCGCCGCCTGCGTGAGTCCACGCGCGAGGTGGGCGGACAGACCGTCGTGCTCCAGAAGTTCAACGCCCTGGGCGCCGTCTTCTCTGGCCGGGTCGCCCTCTTCGACGCGCGCGGCTTCCCGCTCTACAAGGCCGCGAAGCTGGAGAGCGAGGCGTCCAAGCTGGACGCCGTGGAGACGCGCCGCCAGGTGGCCTTCAGCGCCGCCAACGCCTTCCTCGTCACCCTGGCCAACCAGCAGGTGTACCAGGCCGCCGAGCAGCGCCTGGCCTTCGCGAAGCAGAGCCTGGCGGACGCGCAGGCCCGCGCCAGCGCGGGGCTCGCCAGCACCAACGACGTCACCCGCGCGGAGCTGGAGGTGGCGACCGCCGAGTCCAACCTCGCGGCCGCCCTGGGCACCGCGGAGACGAGCCGCCTGGAGCTGAGCTACCTCCTGGTGGATCCGGTGGCCGGGGAGCTGGCGCCGCCGGAGCCGCTGCTCACGGACGCCGCGCGGCCCACGCCGCCCCTGGAGCTGCTCACGCAGGGCGCCACGGACCGGCGGCCGGACATCCTCTCTGCGCGCCTGCGCGTGCGCTCGCTGCGGGAGAACGCGAAGGAGCCCCTGGCGCGCCTGCTGCCGTCCCTGGGGGCGAGCGCCCAGTACCGGCTCACCAACGAGGCGGGCCTCAACGGCAACGTGGGCGACGGCTTCCTCGCGCTGGATCTCACCTGGACGCTCTTCGATGGCGGCACCCGCTACGCGGAGCGTGACGAGCGCGTGGCCAACGCCAACGTCGCGGAGCTGAACACCCAGGCCGCCGCCCGCCGCGTGCCGGTGGACATCGAGCAGGCGCGGGTGAACCTGGAGACGGCCCGGGCCGCGCTCGCGCAGAGCGAGCAGGCGGCGAAGGCGGCGCGCAAGAACGCCGCGGAAACGGGCATCCTCTACCGCCAGGGGCTGTCCACCGCGCTCACCCTGGCGGACGCGTCGCTCAGCCTCTTCGAGGCGGAGGTGGCGCTGGCGCAGAACCGCTACGGGCTGGGGGTGGCGCTGTTGGGGCTGAGGGCCGCTGTCGGACTGAATCCACTCGGGAAGGAACCGTGAAGGCAATGCAACGCACCGGAGTGCTGGCCCTCTCGCTGGCCATGCTGGCCCTGGCCCCTGGCTGCAAGAAGGAAGCGACCGCGCAGGGCGGCAAGGGCGCGGGACGGGGCCCCACCCAGTTCCCCGTGGAGGTCGCGCCCGTGGAGGCGCGCGACGTGGAATACGCCGTCAGCGCCGTGGGCGCGGTGGAGGCCTTCGAGAGCGTGCAGATCACCGCGCGCGTCCCGGGCGCCCTGGAGCGCGTGGCCTTCGCGGAAGGTCAGGTCGTGAAGAAGGGCGAGGTGCTCGCGGAGATCGAGCCCGCGCGCTACGCCATCGCCGTGCGCGCCGCGGAGGCCGCGCTGCAGAAGGCCCAGGCCGCGCTGGTGGAGGCGAAGGCCGGCGCCGAGCGCCGCGCGCAGGTCAACGCGCAGAGCCCGGGCCTCCTGCCCGCCGAGCAGCTGGAGACGTACCAGGCCCGCTTCGCCACCGCCCAGGCGGACGTGTCGGCCGCGAAGGCGGCCCTGGAGCAGGCGCAGCTCAACCAGCGCGACGCCTACGTGCGCGCCCCCATGGACGGCGTCCTCCAGACGCGCACCGTGCAGACGGGCCAGTACGTGCAGCCGGGCGTGGTGCTGGCCACGCTGCTGCGCCGCGACCCGCTGCTGCTGCGCTTCAACGTGCCCGCGGCGGACGTGGCCCGCATCCAGCCGGGCATGCCCGCGCGCTTCACGGTGCGCTCGGACGGCGGGACGTACGAGGCGAAGATCACCTATGTGTCCGCGAGCGCGGACGCGCAGAGCCGCATGGTGACGGTGACCGCGGAGGTCACGGGCGAGGCCGCGCAGAAGCTGCGCCCGGGCGCCTTCGCGACGGTGAGCGTGCCGGTGGAGTCGCGCGGGGGCAGCCCGGTGATTCCGCAGACGGCCATCCGCCCCAGCGAGCGCGGCTTCCTGGCCTTCGTGGTGACGGACAACAAGGCGCGCGAGCGCATCCTGGAGCTGGGCCTGCGCACGCCGGACGGGCGGGTGGAGGTGAAGGAGGGCCTCAAGCCCGGTGAGGTCCTGGTGGTGCGCGGCGCGGAGGCCCTGCGCGACGGCGTGGCCGTGCGCGTGGAGCAGGAGCGCCCGAAGCCGAAGGTGGTGGGCGAGCAGCCCCCGGCCGAGGCCCGCAGCGGCGCGAGCACGGGCACGGAGGGCCGGCCATGAGCATCACCGACGTCTGCATCAAGAAGCCGGTGTTCGCCTGGATGATCATGGCGGCGACCATCATCTTCGGACTGGTGGCGGCCCAGCGCATCGGCATCAGCCAGTTCCCGGACGTCGACTTCCCCACCATCAACATCTCCGTGACGTGGGAGGGCGCGAACCCGGAGGCGGTGGAGTCGGACGTCGTCGAGTTCATCGAGGAGGCCGTCACGCAGGTGGAGGGCGTCAAGAGCATCACGTCCTCCGCCCGCCAGGGCAGCGCCAACATCACGGTGGAGCTGGACCTGTCGCGCAACGTGGACCTGGCGCTCCAGGACGTGCAGACCAAGGTGAGCCAGGCGCAGCGCCGGCTGCCCCTGGACATCGACCCGCCCGTCGTCTCCAAGTCCAACCCGGAGGACCAGCCCATCATGTGGCTGGGCGTGTCCGGCCCCTTCTCCCAGCAGGTGGTGAGCGACTTCGCCCGCTACCGCGTGAAGGAGCGCCTTCAGACGGTGCCCGGCGTGGGCGAGGTCATCCTCGGCGGCCTCCTGGAGCGCAACGTCCGCATCTGGGTGGACGCGCAGAAGCTGGACGCGCACGCGCTCACCGTGACGGACCTCATCGCCGCGCTCCAGCGCGAGCACGTGGAGCTGCCCGCCGGCCGCATCGAGACCCAGGGGCGCGAGGTCAACGTGCGCTTCATGGGCGAGGCGCTGGACCTGGAGACGCTCCAGAACGTGGTGGTGCGCGAGGAGGGCGGCCGCCCGGTGTACCTGCACGACGTGGCCATCGTGGAGGACGGCTTCGAGGACGAGCGGCGCCTCGCGCGCGTGAACGGCGAGCCCGCGCAGGCCATGGGCATCAAGAAGCAGCGCGGCGCGAACGCGGTGGCCGTGGCCCAGGAGGTGCGGGCGCAGCTGGCGGAGCTCCAGAAGGAGCTGCCGGAGGGCATGAGCGCGAGCATCAACTTCGACTCGACGCAGTTCATCGAGGAGAGCGTGCACGAGATCGAGTTCGAGCTCCTGCTCGCGTGCATCCTCACCGCGTTCGTGTGCTGGGTGTTCCTGGGCTCGCTGTCCAGCACGCTCAACGTGGTGCTCGCCATCCCCATGTCGCTGCTGGGGACGGTGGCGGTCATCTACTTCCTGGGCTTCACGCTCAACACGTTCACGCTGCTGGGGCTGGCGCTCGCCGTGGGCATCGTGGTGGACGACGCCATCATGGTGCTGGAGAACATCTTCCGGCACGCGGAGGAGGGGAAGGACCGGGTGAGCGCCGCGCGCGAGGGCACCGCGGAGATCACCTTCGCGGCCCTGGCGGCGACGCTGGCGGTGGTGGCCATCTTCCTGCCCGTCGTCTTCATGAAGGGCATCATCGGCCGGTTCTTCCTCCAGTTCGGCGTCACGCTGTGCGTGGCGGTGCTCCTGTCCTACGTGGAGGCCATCACCCTGGCGCCCGCGCGCTGCGCGCAGCTGCTCAAGACGTCGCGCGAGCACCGCAGCCGCATTGGCGTGGTGGTGGACAAGGCCTTCTCCAAGCTGGAGGCGCTGTACGCGCGGGCGCTGGGCTGGGGGCTGGTGCGGCCCTGGCGCGTGCTGCTCGTCGCGGTGGCCATGCTGATCCTCAGCGCGTTCGCGTTCAAGGCGCTGCCGGGCGAGTTCGTCCCGTCGCAGGACCAGGGCCGCATGTCCGTGCGCCTCCAGACGGCGGTGGGCAGCAGCCTGGAGGAGACCAACCGCCTCTTCAAGCGCGCGGAGGCGTTCGTCGCCAGCCGTCCGGAGGTGACGCGCGTGTTCGTGGTGGTG
>JAFADT010000192.1 GCA_023424585.1 Pseudomonadota bacterium | reverse complement strand
GCACCAGCTCGTGCCGGGGCTGTCCATCGGCATCGTGCTGGGGGCGCTGACCATCCTCTTCGCCTGGGTGTTGACGGGCATCTACATGAGCTGGGCCAACCGCAAGTACGACAGCGCGCTCGACGAGCTGCGCCGCTGAGAGGCCACCCATGAACCCCACGACCGCGGGCACGCAGATTGGCCAGCCCAACACCACGGCCATCGTCTTCTTCCTCCTCTTCGTCAGCATCACGCTGGCCATCACGTACTGGGCGGCGCGCAGGACGAAGACGACGTCCGAGTTCTTCGCCGCGGGCGGCGGCATCAGCGCGGGGCAGAACGGCTTCGCGCTGGCCGGCGACTTCATGAGCGCCGCCAGCTTCCTGGGCATCGCGGGGCTGGTGGCCACGTCCGGCTTCGACGGGCTCATCTACTCCGTGGGCTGGCTGGTGGGCTGGCCGGTGGTGACCTTCCTGGTCGCGGAGCCCCTGCGCAACCTGGGCAGGTACACCTTCGCGGACGTGGTGGCCTACCGCCTGAAGCAGACCCCGGTGCGGCTGTCCGCCGCCGTGGGCACGCTCACCGTCGTCGTCTTCTACCTGATCGCCCAGATGGTGGGCGCGGGCAACCTCATCCGCCTGCTCTTCGGCCTCTCCTATGAGACGGCCGTGGTCATCGTGGGCGCGGTGATGATCCTCTACGTGCTCTTCGGCGGGATGATCGCCACGACGTGGGTGCAGATCGTCAAGGCGGTGCTGCTGCTGGGCGGCGCGACGGCGCTGGCGGTGTCGGTGCTGTGGCGGTTCGGCTTCAGCCCCTCCGCCCTCTTCAGCGAGGCGGTGAACCGCTACGGCCCGGAGGCGCTGGCGCCGGGCAAGCTGGTGTCCAACCCGCTGGAGACCCTCTCCCTGGGGCTGGCGCTGATGTTCGGGACGGCGGGGCTGCCGCACATCCTGATGCGCTTCTACACGGTGCCCAACGCGAAGGCGGCGCGCACCAGCGTGTTCTACGCCACGGGCCTCATCGGCTTCTTCTACCTGGTGACGTTCATCCTGGGCTTCGGCGCGTCCGTGCTGGTGGGCCGCCAGGCCATCGTGGCCGTGGACAAGGGCGGCAACATGGCGGCGCCCATGCTGGCGGAGGCCGTGGGCGGCACGGGCTTCCTGGGCTTCATCTCCGCGGTGTCCTTCGCCACCATCCTCGCGGTGGTGGCGGGCCTGACGCTGTCGGGCGCGGCGGCGCTGTCCCACGACCTGTGGTCCAGCGTGGTGCGCAAGGGCCACGCGCCGGAGGCGGAGCAGCTCAAGGTGGCCCGCATCGCCAGCCTGGCGCTGGGCATCCTGGCCATCATCCTGGGCGTCATCTTCAAGAACCAGAACGTGGCCTTCATGGTGGGGCTGGCGTTCGCCATCGCGGCGAGCGCGAACTTCCCCGCGCTGCTCCTGTCCATGCTGTGGAGGGGCTTCACCACCCGGGGCGCGGTGGCCAGCATGCTCACCGGGTCCATCAGCGCGGTGCTGCTCATCTTCCTGTCGCCCACGGTGCAGGTGGAGCTGCTGGGCCACGCGTCCGCGCTCTTCCCGCTGAAGAACCCGGGGCTCGTCACCATCCCCCTGTCCTTCGTGGTGGGCTGGGGGGTGTCGCTGCTGGCGCCGGAGCCGGAGGCCGCGGCGCGGTTCGCGGAGGTGGAGCACCGCATGCACGTGGGCGCGGCGGTGGCGCCGCCCCCGGTGACGGTCCCCACGGGCGTGGCGGGCGCGGTGCCCCCCGGCATCCCGGAGGCGCCGCAAAAAGTTTGAGGCTGCTCGGCCGTCCTCCACGGTCTCTTCCTCGGCGTGGAGGACAGGGCGGAACCCGGGAGTTTCCAAAGGGGCTCGGGTTCCGCCTTTCTTTTTCCCCTGGCTACCTCCCGCGCGTGAGCGGGAGCACGTCCTGCACCAGGTGGACGAGCACCTTGCCGGGCTCCTCCTCGTGCACCATGTGCGCGGAGTCCTCGAACCAGACGAGCTTCTTGGACGGCGCCTGGACGGTGGCGTACCAGGACGCCAGCAGCCGCGCGGACGTGGTCCGGTCGTGCCGGCCGTGGAAGAAGACGACGGGCACGGCGAAGCGGTTCGCCTTGAGGAGGCTCAGCCGGGTGATGGGCTCCCAGAACGCCGCGATGCTCAGGTCCAGGCCCGCGGCGCGCGCCTGCATGTCCTTGTCGGTGACGTCCGGGCTGTAGCGCCACACCTCCGCGCCGTGCCAGTCCGGCGCGCGCCAGCCGTGGTTTTCATAGTGCATGAGCCAGCGGCGCTCCGTGGGCAGGTGGGCCAGCGTGCGCGCGGGGTCCTTGGGGTCCGGGTACGGGGCCATGGCCTCCAGGTCCGCGATGGCCTTCTGGTTGCCCTCCGCGCGCGCGGCCTGGAGCGTGGCCTCGTAGCCCAGGGCCTCGTTCCGCGGCAGGTCCACCACCTGGCCGATGCCCACGTAGGCGTCGAACCAGTCCGGGTGCTTCTGCACGAGCCGCACGCCCAGCACCGTGCCCCAGCTGTGGCCCACGAGCACGATGCGCTTCTTGCCGTACGTCTTGCGCAGGTACGCGGCGACCTCCTCCGCGTCCGCGACCATGCGGTCCACGGTCAGGGTGGGCTTCACCTTGTCCGCCGGGGTGAGCGCGTACGTCTTCCCCGCGCCGCGCTGGTCCCAGTGGGCGACGGTGAAGTACTCCTCCCACTCCCCCTGGTAGAAGTACGCGGTGGGCAGCGAGGTGTAGGCCGGTCCGCCGTGCAGGAAGAGCAGCAGCGGGCTGTCCTTGTGGCGCCCCCGCACCGAGATCCACTGGTCGATGCCGCCGATGCGCACGGCCTCCGCCTTCTCGATGCCGTCGGTGAGCACGCTGCGGCGGGCCTCGCGCATCACCGCCTGGGGCGTGGGAGGCGCCTCCTCCGCGGCGGCCGGGAGGGCCGTGAGCGACAGCCCCAGGAGGGCCAGGCGGGCGCGCTTCGAGGGTTCTTTCGGGGTTCGCATGCCCCTTGAACGAACGACCCCCGCGCCCATTTCCCGGGCGGCGCCCGCGCGTCCTCGACGGCGGAGGGATTGCGCCTAAGCTGCACGGCCTGTGAACCGGCCCTCCGAACAGAGCCCCCCGAGCGGCCTCCGCGCCCGCCTGCACACGGTCATCTTCGAAGCGGACACCCCGGCGGGCAAGGCGTTCGACGTGGCCCTCCTGTGGGCCATCGTGTTCAGCGTGGGCTCGGTGATGCTGGAGAGCGTCGCGCAGGTGCGGGCGGGCTACGGCCACTGGCTGCACACCGCCGAGTGGGTCTTCACCATCCTCTTCGCGCTGGAGTACGTGCTGCGGCTCATCGCGGTGCGCCACCCGCTGCACTACGCGCGCAGCTTCTTCGGCGTCGTGGACCTGATGGCGCTGTTGCCGTCGTTCCTGAGCGTGCTGCTCCCCGGCGCCCAGACGCTGCTGGTCATCCGCGTGCTGCGCCTGCTGCGCGTCTTCCGCATCCTCAAGCTGGGGCACCTCCTGGGTCAGGCGGAGGTGCTGCTCACGGCGCTGCGCGCGAGCCGGCCCAAGATCATCGTCTTCCTGGGCACGGTGCTGAGCATCGACGTCATCATGGGCGCGGTGATGTACATGGTGGAGGGCGAGGCGCACGGCTTCGACAGCATCCCCCGGTCCATGTACTGGGCCATCGTGACGATGACGACGGTGGGCTTCGGGGACATCACGCCCAAGACGGTGACGGGGCAGCTCTTCGCGTCCATCCTGATGGTGATGGGCTACGGCATCATCGCGGTGCCCACGGGCATCGTGTCGGTGGAGCTCGCCGCCGCCACGCGTCAGCCCCTGAACACCCAGGCGTGCCCCGGCTGTGGCGCACAGGGTCATGACCTGGATGCGCGCTATTGCAAACGCTGCGGCACGGCTTTGGACTGGGCCCCCTCGCGGCCGCCCGGGTGAATCTGCCTAGGATGGCCGCGCATGGCCCGCGCCATCGACACGCCCGAGCTGGACGAGGAGCTGCTGGTCCACCGGTTCCCCGGCCTCGACC
>JAFADT010000182.1 GCA_023424585.1 Pseudomonadota bacterium | reverse complement strand
TCCGCGGCCTCGGCCTCCGCGGCCAGGCGCTCGGCCTCGGAGAGCTCCTCCTCCTCGGCCTCCAGCTCCGCGAGGAACGCGGCCTCCTCTTCCCGCTCCTGTGCGAGCCGCTCCTGGCGGGCCGCGTAGTTGACCTTCTGCTGCTCCCAGAAGACGTGCGCGGCCTCGGAGACGCGGCGGCCCAGGACGGTGAGGCCGGCCCACACCAGCGAGCACAGCTTGAAGAACGTGTACTGGGTGCCCACGATGAGCGCCGCCGCGCTGATGGCGGTGACGAGGATGATGGTGCCGACGGTGGAGAACATCCCCTCCATCAGGCCGCCCAGGCTCGCGCCCAGCGCGCCGCCGGGCGGGTGGGCCCAGCCCTTGTCCTTGGCGAACATGAGCTGCGCGAGCACGGACACGCTGCACGTCAGCAGCGCCAGGGAGATGACCTGCGGCATGCGGCGCCGGTCGCGGTTGCCCACGAAGAGCACCACGGCGGTGTAGATGCCACCCACGGGGATGAGGTAGGCGCACACGCCCAGCGCGCCGCGCAGGGTCTCCGCGATGAGGTGGCCCATGGGGCCCACCGCGTTGTGGAAGCCGGGCCCCACCCGGTCATGCGCGTCGAACGTGGCGACCGCCAGCAAGGCCAGCGACGAGGCGGCCAGGATGAAGACGCCGACGAGCGCCCGTTTGGCGGGGCTGGCCGCGCCCGGCGCCTTCATCCGCTTGTTCGCGAGCGCCTTGCGACGCGTCGCGATCTCCTGCCGGGAGAGCACCGCCTTCTCCGCCCGACCACCCTTCTTGGCCGCTGTCATGGACCCCTGTTCCCTCTGCCCGATTCCAGCCGCGTAGCGAGCTGTAGCAATCCGCCCGGCGAGAATAGGGAGGGAGGGGGCGGGGTCAATTTTCCGGCAGGTGTCCGAGGGGGCGGGACGGGGCCTACATTTCGGGCGCGTCCCCGCGGCGAGAGGGTATGGTGCCCGCCGCCAAGGAGAACCCAAGACCATGTCCAACGTGACCCCTGACAAGCCCTCCCACAACGAAGACGACTACTTCGCGCGCGAGGAGATTGAAGCCAAGCGCAAGCTGGCCCTCCAGCAGTCCCAGGAGCTGGCCGCCCAGCAGCGCGAAGCGCTCAAGCAGCTGCACTACATGAAGTGCCCCAAGTGCGGCATGGACCTGCAGACGCTGAAGCAGGGCGACGTGGAGCTGGAGAGCTGCTTCAACTGCCACGGCGTCTGGCTGGACGCGGGCGAGCTGGAGCAGGTCATCAAGCAGCACGGCCACGAGGGCAGCGGCAAGGTGATGGGCGCCATCCTCAACCTGTTCAAGCGCACGCCGCCGTCTCCGTAGCCCCCCGAGTCCGGAGGAAGGAGGCTTCCCCATGGCCCTCACACTCGAGCAGGTCCGGCACGTCGCCACCCTGGCGCGGCTGTCGCTGACGCCGCAGGAGGAGGAGCGCTACGCCACCCAGTTGTCCGCGGTCCTGGACGCGGTGGCGGAGCTGGAGGCGCTCGACGTGAGCCAGGTGGAGCCCACCTCCCACGCGACGCTCGCGTCCTCGCTGCTGCGCGAGGACGTGCTGCGCCCGTCGCTGCCCCCGGAAGCGGGGCTCGCCAACGCGCCGGCGAAGGTGGGCACCGCCTTCGCGGTCCCGAAGATCCTGGAGTAGCCCGCCATGTCGTCGCTCACCGACCTGTCGATGCTGGAGCTGGCGGCGAAGCTGGCTTCGCGCGAGGTGTCCTCCGTGGAGGCCACGCGCGCGAGCCTCCAGCGCATCGCCCAGGTGGACCCGAAGGTGCGCGCCTTCCTGCGCGTGGACGAGGCCGGGGCGCTGAAGGCGGCCGAGGCCAGCGACGCGCGCCGCCAGGCCGGCAGCCCGCTGAGCGCGCTGGACGGCGTGCCCGTGGGCCTCAAGGACATCTTCCTCACGGAGGGCGTGGAGACCACCTGCGCCTCGCGCATCCTGGAGGGCTTCGTCCCGCCCTATGACGCCACCGTGGTGCGCCTGCTGAAGGAGGCGGGCCTGCCGCTCGTGGGCAAGCTGAACATGGACGAGTTCGCCATGGGCTCGTCCAACGAGTCGAGCGCGTACTTCCCGACCCACAACCCGTGGGACCTGACGCGCACGCCGGGCGGCTCGTCCGGCGGCTCGGCCGCGGCGGTGGCGGCGCGCGAGGTGTTCGGCGCGCTGGGCACCGACACGGGCGGCTCCATCCGCCAGCCCGCGGCGCTCACCAACACCGTGGGGCTCAAGCCCACGTATGGCAGGGTGTCGCGCTACGGCGTCATCGCCTTCGCCTCGTCGTTGGATCAGCCGGGACCCATGGCGCGAACGGTGGGGGACACCGCGGCGCTCTTCCAGCTCATCGCGCGGCATGATCCGCTGGACTCCACCTCCGCGGACGTGGAGGCGCCGGACTGCCTCACGGGGCTGGAGGACGGCGTGCGCGGCCTCAAGCTGGGCGTGCCGTGCGAGTACTTCGCGGAGGGCATGGACCCGGAGGTGGCGGGCGCGCTGCGCGCGTCGCTGGAGGCGCTGGAGAAGCTGGGCGCGACGCTGGTGGACGTGTCGCTGCCGCACACGAAGTACGCGCTGGCGACGTACTACCTGCTGGCGTCGTCGGAGGCGTCCAGCAACCTGGCCCGCTACGACGGCATCCGCTACGGCCAGCGGGCCAGGGACGCGCGCGGGCTCAAGGAGCTGTATACGCAGACGCGAGGCCAGGGCTTCGGCGCGGAGGTGAAGCGCCGCATCATGCTGGGCACCTACGCGCTGTCCGCCGGCTACTACGACGCGTACTACCTGCGCGCGCAGAAGGTCCGCACGCTCATCCGCGAGGACTTCACGAAGGTGTTCCAGCAGGTGGACGCCATCGTGTCGCCCACGTCGCCGGTGCCGGCGTTCAAGCTGGGCGCGAAGGTGGACGACCCGCTGTCCATGTACCTGATGGACGTCTACACGCTGCCGTGCAACCTGGCGGGCCTGCCCGGCCTGTCCGTGCCGTGCGGCTTCACTCAAGGCGGACTGCCCATCGGCATGCAGCTGTTGGGGCGCCCCTTCGACGAGGCCCGCCTGCTCCGCATCGCCCGCGCGTTCGAGCGCGAGCACGACTTCTTCCGCCGCGCCGCCCCCGTCTAGCGGGCGCGAGACAAGGGTGACACCGCCATGCCCCTGAGCGACTTCCAGACGGTCATCGGCCTCGAGGTCCACGCGCAGCTGCTCACGCAGTCCAAGATCTTCTGCGGCTGCTCCACCGCGTTCGGCGCGGAGCCCAACCACCACACCTGCCCGGTGTGCCTGGGCATGCCCGGCGTGCTGCCGGTGCTCAACCAGCGCGTGGTGGAGTACGCGGTGCGCACGGGCCTGGCGCTCGGGTGCACGGTGAAGCCCACGAGCGTGTGGAGCCGGAAGAACTACTTCTACCCGGACCTGCCCAAGGGCTATCAGATCACCCAGTATGATCAGCCCATCTGCGAGTGGGGCGAGCTGATCATCGACACGCCCTCCGGTGAGAAGAAGGTGCGCGTGCGGCGCAT
>JAFADT010000117.1 GCA_023424585.1 Pseudomonadota bacterium | reverse complement strand
CCTCCGTCCCGCGACGCGGCCCCGGCCACGCTCGCGCGGCAGGACGTCCAGGCGCTGCCCCCGGACGACGACGCAGGGGAGGCCGAAGAGGACGCCGAGGCGCCGGTGGAGGCCACCCGCCTCGCGACCGTGCCCGTGAGCCCGGCGGGTGGCCCTCCGCGCGTGCACGCGGTGGCGCCTCCGGCCACGGTGGTGGGGCTCCAGGCCGCCGCGTCCGCGCCCATCCCCGCGGGCCGTCCCCGGGCGGAAGAGACGTCGCTGCGCTCGCTCACGCAGACGGTGCGCGTGGACATCGGGCGGCTGGACGGGCTCATCAACATGGTGGGCGAGCTGCTGCTCATCAAGGCCAACCTCCAGCGGCTGGCGGAGACGTCCCGGCAGGACGGCACCGTCGCGCTGTCCAAGCTCTTCGGCCAGGAGCTGTCGCGCGAGACGCGGCAGCTGGAGCGCAAGCTGGAGGCGCTCCAGGAGGGGCTGCTCGAAGCGCGCATGGTCCCGGTGGGCCAGGTCTTCGACAAGCTGGCGCGGCTGGTGCGGAAGATCGCCCGCGAGGCCGGCAAGGAGATCGACTTCGTCAGCTCCGGCGGCGAGGTGGAGCTGGACAAGCTCATCGTCGAGGAGCTCAGCGATCCGCTGATGCACCTCATCCGCAACGCCATCGACCATGGCGCGGAGGGGCCGGAGGCGCGGCTCGCCGAGGGCAAGCCCCGGCGCGCGGTGGTGCGGCTGAGTGCGGAGCAGAAGGGCAACCACGTCGTCATCAGCGTGTCCGACGACGGCTCGGGCATCGACGAGGTGCGCGTGCGCGAGGTGGCGCTGTCGCGCGGGCTCGTCACCCCGTCGCAGGTGAGCGAGATGACGCGGCGCGAGCTGCTCAACCTCATCTTCCTGCCGGGCTTCTCCACCCGCTCCAGCGTCAGCGCGCTCTCCGGGAGGGGCGTGGGCCTGGACGTGGTGAAGAACAACCTGGGCAACCTGTCCGGCGTCATCGACGTGTGGAGCGAGCGCGGCCGGGGCACGGCCTTCCACCTGACGCTGCCGGTGACGCTGGCCATCGTGCGCGCGCTGGTGGTGGGCGTCAGCGGCCGCACCTACGCGGTGCCGCTCAACAGCGTGCTCGAGATCCTCTCCGTGCAGCCGCGCGACATCCGCACCGTGGAGCGCCGCGAGGTGCTGGACCTGCGCGGCCAGACGCTGCCCTTCCTGCGGCTCGGGCGCCTGTTCCACCTGCCGGAGCGCGAGGTGAGCCGCCACTTCGTCGTCGTGGTGGGCCTGGCGCAGCAGCGGCTGGGCATCGCGGTGGACGAGCTGTTCGGCCAGCAGGACATCGTCACCAAGCCCCTGGGCGGCCGGCTGAGCCGCGTGAAGGGCATCTCCGGCGCCACGGACCTGGGCAACCGCCGCACCGTGCTGGTCCTGGATGTCGCGGAGCTCCTGGAAGAGGGCATCGCGCAGGAGCGGCGCCGCGCTTGAGGCGCCCGCGCCGGGGGCTGCTATCCTCCCGGGCGTGTCCCGTTTCGAAGCCCTGCTCGACGCGTTCTTCTACCGCCCGGACGAGGACGTCGGCGGCCTGCTGGACTTCGCCGCGGGCAGCGACGACCTGGCGCGGCCGCTCCTCGAGGAGGAGCCCGTCGAGTACCTGGCCTTCCGCCTGGAGACGGAGTGCTACGCGGTGCCCATCCTCGCCGTGAGGGAGATCTGCAAGGTGCCGCTGCTCACGGAGATCCCGCGCGCGGAGCCGCACCTGCTGGGCGTGATGAACCTGCGCGGGGAGCTGCTGCCCGTCTACGACGTGAAGCTGCGGCTGCGGCTGGCGGACGCGCCGCCGGTGGTGGCGGGGCCGGACGCGGGCCTGCCGCCCCGGGCCGCGCGCATCCTGGTGCTCAAGATGGAGGACGGGCCCGCGGGCGTGTGGGTGGATTCGGTGGCGGGCGTGGTGCGGCTCAAGCCGTCCATGGTGGAGCTGTCGCCCGCGGGGCTGCGCGGGGACCGGGACTGCGTGGCGGGGCTGGGGCGCAAGGGCTCTCAGCTCTACATCCTGTTGGATCCGGAGCAGGCGCTCGCCCCATGACGGACCCCGTGAACCTGCTGGCCCGCCGCCCGCGCGGCGCGCGGCCTTCCGAGACGCCCGCGGGCGACGCGGAGGTGCAGCTGTGCGCCTTCTTCGTGGGCAACGAGGAGTACGTGCTGGACATCATGCGCGTGGAGGAGATCCTCCCGCCCCAGCGCGTGATCCCCATCCCGCATGCGCCCGCCTTCGTGGAGGGCGTGCTGCACTTGCGGGGCGCGATGCTGCCCGTGGTGGACCTGCGGCGGCGCCTGCTGGGGGAGCCCTCGCAGGAGACGCGGCGCACGCGGATGCTCGTGTGCCGGCTGGGGACGCGCCGCGTGGTGACGCGGGTGGACCGCGTGGCGGAGGTGCTGCGCGTGCGCCGCTGTGACATCAAGCCCGCGCCGGCGCTCATGGCCGGGGGGCGCACGCCGTTCGTCGTGGGCGTGTGCGGACCGCCCGAGCGCCTGCGGCTCCTCCTGGACCTGAAGGCGCTCCTGCGCGCGGAGCTGGAGCGCGACGCCCGCCCGCCCTCGCCCGGGTGAGCGCGCTGCTTCCCGCGGGGCGCGGTGCCGGGCGTCGATGCCCTGGGGTCCTTCGACCCGGACGGTGGGACGCGGAGCCCCGAGGGGGCCCGGGCGGCGGCTTCGCCCCTCCTCGCTGCCCGGACGGGCCGCCCTCCCACGTGGGGCGGGGTGGCAGGGCGCCTGACGGGCCCGCGGTCGGGCGTCGTGGAACGCGACTCCTCCAGCGGCTTCGAGCAGGATGGAGCCATCCCGAGGAACGAAGGCCCCGAAGGAGGACGGCGGATGAGCGACACGGAGCGGTCCCCCGCGGGGCAGGAGGAGGCTCGGTACCGGGCGCTCCAGGCGGTGGATCCGCGCGCGCCCGGAGCCCTGGAGACCTTCACCACCGGCCTGCATGACGAGAGCTGGCG
>JAFADT010000106.1 GCA_023424585.1 Pseudomonadota bacterium | reverse complement strand
GACGCGGCCACCCAGACGCGGCTGTGGGAGCCGCTGATGCGCCGGCCGTCGCCGGACGAGCCCGGCCCCGCGCGCGTCGTCCTCACCGGCCGCGCCGAGCGCTTCGCGGAGGTGGATCCAGACCGGCTGCCGTCCTCCGTCAGCGGCAGCACCTACGCGGAGCTGTGGCGCGCGCTGGGCGTGCGGTCCGCGCTGTGCGTGCCGCTCGTGGTGGATGACCGCGTGCTGGGCGCGCTGTGCCTCCTGTCCACCCGGCCGCACCGCCACTACGGCGCGGTGGACCAGGCCTTCCTGGAGGAGCTGTCCGCGCGCGCCGCCCTGGCGCTGGACAACGCCCGCCTGATGGCGGCGACGCAGAACGCGCTGGAGCTCATCGGCGTGGCGGCGCACGACCTGGGCACCCCGCTGAGCTCGCTGCAGCTGCGCCTGCGCCGCGTGCGCCTCCAGTGCGCGCCCGCGCACGGGGACGACGCGCGCCTGCGCGAGGGGCTGCTGCTGGCCGAGGACGAGACGAAGCGCCTGGGCCAGCTGGTGCACAACCTGCTGGACCTGTCGCGCCTGTCCGGCGGCCGGCCGGTGGTGGAGGCCCGCCCCATGGACCTGGCGGAGCTGGCGCACGAGGTGGCCGCCCGCCACGAGGACCAGGCCGCCGCCGCCGGCTGCGCCCTCACCGTCCACGCCCACGCCGGCGCCACCGGCCGCTGGGACCGCCAGCGCCTGGACCGCGTCCTCACCAACCTGGTCAGCAACGCCCTCAAGTTCGGCCGGGGCCAGCCGGTGGAGGTGCGGGTGGACGTGGACGAGGCCGCACACCGGGTCCGCATGTCGGTGCGGGACCACGGCGCCGGCATCCCCGTGGAGGCCCAGCAGCGCCTGTTCACCCGCTTCGAGCGGGTCACGACGGACAGCCGCGCGCCGGGCTTCGGGCTGGGCCTCTACATCGTCCGCCAGCTCGTGGAGGCCCACGGCGGCACCATCCGCGTCCACTCCCGGCCCGACGAGGGCTCGGAGTTCACCGTCGAACTCCCGTTCACCCCGGAAGCACCGAAGGAGGTTCAAAACATGATTCGGGCCTGACCCTTCCGGGTGGGTTGCGCCCCACGCCTCCTTTCCATTCAGTCCTCAACGTACCGGATTCGCCTCTGAGTAGAATTATTCTCAGAAGTTGAATCGGTCTGTTGATTGTGGATATTCTCCGTACGGCTAGAACTGCACGTTTCCGGTGAATGCCGGATTTGTGCGAGACCCTCCGCCAGCGTCCCCCCGACGCCAGGGCACCCGGGTCCACTGGCCGCGACGCTGCTCCGGCAGCCGTCCGCACATACGCGTTCGGAGGAGTCCCCTCATGGGTGGAGCTTTCACGATTCGGGAGCGGTGTCCTCGCACTTCCCCCCGCCTGTTCACGGCGGGCCGCGCGAGCCTGCTGGCGACGCTGGCCAGCCTGACGGTGGCGTGCGGAGGGCCGGAGTCCGCGGAGCCGGTGTCCCCCGCGGCCCAGGAGCCGGAGCTGGCGGTCCAGGGCGAGGCGCTGTCGCTGGGCGACATCCTGGGCGGCCTGGGCGGCGGCAACCACGCGGCGCCGGTGGGCCTGGCGCTGGAGGTGGACAACGGCAAGGGCGTCCCCCTCAAGGTGAAGGCGGGGCAGACCTTCTGGGTGAACCAGATTGACCTGCGCGCCTCCATCACCACCTCGCGGGACGAGGGCGTGGACGGGCTGCGCCAGAACAGCGACTTCCTGGCCATCGGGTGGGCGGGGGTGCGGCTGGCGGACCAGGAGTTCGTCGGCCTGGCGAACGGGGACGGCACCTTCACCCGCCGCCGCTTCTACCGGGACGCGGCCTGGATGAAGGTGACCAGCCTCTTCACGGTGGAGCCGGTGGACTCGCGCGGCGTGCTGACGGGCGCGCCGGTGCTCCTGAACGTCGGCAGCGACGACGCCCGCCGCACGGAGCGCGACGACTTCTTCATCCGCCGCATGCGCGCCATCCAGTGGACGCGCGACTGCCGCTCGCTCACGGACTGCGACGGCGCCAGGGCCTACGAGGAAGAGGCCCTGGTGGAGCTGCGCAACGCGTATGACCACGCGAAGCGGCAGACCATCACCTTCAACTCCCGCACGGCGGGGCTGCGCCTGCGCTGGAGCCTGCGCCCGTTCGCGCCGTACTACATCCCGGTCACCCAGGTCTCCAGGCCGGAGTACGACTACGGGTTCGCCATCGACATCAAGCCCCTGACGGCGCCGCGCAAGGACGGCACGTACGCGCCCGGGTCGGATGTCACCTTCCAGATGACCCTGAAGGACGGCAAGGGCCGGCCCCTGCACCGGCCGGGGAGCCTCCCAACCTACAATGAGGTCGCACCCCCGGGCGCCCCCGGCAGTCCGGGCGGGATCCAGTACTATCAGGCCTTCTTCAACCCCACGACGACCTACTATCGCCGCAAGCATCAGGAACGGATGATGATGACGCAGCTCATCGGGCCGGCGCAGGACATCCAGCCCATCCGGACCATCGTCGACCTGGAGGCCTTCCTGGATGACTCGCAGGACGTGCAGACCATCGCCACCCCGGCGCGCGACGGCGTCTATGCGCAGTTCATGACCTTCCCCCCCGCCAACAAGCTGTTCGGCGGCGCCTTCTTCCCCAACGAGGGCCGCTGGGACGCGCCCGTGAGCGACACCTGGACCTACCACCTGCCCGCGGACGCCAGGCCCGGCACCTACCTGGTGACCGCCAAGGCGCGCCGCGCGTACCTGGGCGAGGACCGGCCGGCGTCGCGCACCATCGAAATCCAGGTGGGGACGAAGACGCACACGAGCGCGGCGTTGACCACGGGTCCGTGCAACACCTGCCACAGCAAGGGCGGCGACCTGGGCGAGGTCCTGCATGCGAACGACAACCGCGCGGCGTGCGCGTCGTGCCATGCTCCGCTGGGCTTCGAACTGGAAGGTCCCATCTTCGTGCGCACGCACTTCATCCACTCGCGCTCCAACCGCTTCGACGCGCCCCTGGAGAAGTGCTCGTCCTGCCACCTGAAGCAGGAGACCACGCAGCGCACCAGCAAGGCCGCGTGCCTGTCGTGCCACAAGAGCTACCCGGACAGCCACGTGCAGAAGTTCGGCCCCATCGAGAGCATGTACGTCGGCGGGGGCCGCGAGTCGTTCCAGCAGTGCACCGGCAGTTGCCACAAGACACACCCCGGCAGCGGCTTCTAGCCGCCCCGGGTTCGCACGGAGGTCCTCCATGGCGCATGTGAAGATGCAGACGGCTCGCTCCACCCTCACGGATCCGGTCGCCGTCGCGGAGGACCTCCTGCGCCAGTTGCACGGCCCCGCGCCGAAGCTGGTGTCGCTGTTCGCGTCCCGCCAGCGGGATCAGCGCGCGCTCAACCGCGCGGTGCGCGAGCGGCTGCCCAAGGACACCCGGCTGGTGGGCGCCACCACCGCCGGCGAGCTGGACAACAACGGCATCCACGAGAACAGCGTGGTGCTGGGCGCGCTCTCCGGCGACTTCGAGGTGGGCCTGGGCCTGGGCAGCGGCCTGACCGGGGACGCCATCGCCGCGGGCGCCATGGCCATCAAGCGCGCGTGCGAGGAGCTGGGCGTGCGCCAGCAGGACCTGGACGCGCGCCGGTACGTGGGCCTCGTGATCGACGACGGCTTCCGCTACAAGAAGGAAGAGCTGCTGCTGGGCATCCTGGAGAAGAACCAGACCCTGGTGCTCGTGGGCGGCGGCGCCAGCGACTCGGAGACGGACCCCGCGCGCCAGTCCGCCCTCATCCACGTGGATGGCGAGGTGGCCGGCGACGGCGTCCTGGTGGCGCTGTTCAAGACGAACGCCCCCTGGGCCGCGCTGCGCTCGCACTGGTACGTGCCCACCGGCGAGCGGCTGACCATCACCAAGGTGGACGAGACGCACACGCGCGCCCTGGAGATCGACGGCAAGCCCGCGGCCCGCCGCTATGCGGACATCCTGGGCGTGGAGAACATCGCGGACCTGGAGTTCGGCCGGCCGGGCGGCTTCGCGCTGCGCCCCACCGCGCTCAAGGTGGGCCGCGAGTACTTCATCCGCGCCGCGTGGCGCCCCCTGGAGGACGGCTCCATCCTGTTCGCCAACCTCCTGGAGGAGGGCAGCGAGCTGGACCTGATGAAGGCCGGCGACCTGGCGGGCATGACGCGGGACTTCTTCCAGGAGGAGCTGCCCAGGCGGGTACAGAACCCCCAGGCCGCCCTCCTGTTCCACTGCAGCGGCCGCCTGTGGTACGCGCAAGCCCAGGGCATGGTGCCGAAGCTCTCCGAGGCCTTGAAACTCGCACCGTCCGCAGCTGGGATGAACGTGCAATTCGAGATCTACTCGGGCTTCCACATCAACACGACGCTGACCGTGCTCGCGTTCGGCTCCAACTGAAAAGACCATGGCCCAGCACCCGTTCGACGTGGCCCACGCCGAAGCGCCCCTCGGTTACACCCTGTCCCTGCTCCTGGTGGGCAGCGAGCGTGAGACGCGCGCCATGCGCGACGCGCTGGAGAAGGAGGACATCCTCTCCATGCTCACGCTGGAGCCCGTCAGCACGCGCGAGTCCCTGGAGCAGGCGCTGGAGCGCCCCTGGGCGCTGGTGCTGGTGGGGTCCGAGCTGCCGGGCATGACCTGGGAGGAGATCCAGGCCTCCTGGGTGCAGCGCGGCCGCGAGCTGGCCTTCGTGGTGAGCGCGCCCACCTGGGGCGCGGACACCCTGGCCGCGGTGATGCGCGCCGGCGCGCGCGACTACGTCACCGAGGACCGCTACGGCCACCTGCCCTTCGTGGTGGCCCGCGAGCTGCGCCTGCACGCCGAGCGCGCCCAGCACCAGATGACGGGCGTGGAGCTCAAGCGCACCAACTACCTGCTCAGCAACATCATCGACGCGCTGCCCTTCGTGCTGTTCGTGAAGGACGCGGAGACGCGCCGGCTGGTGGTGGTGAACAAGACGTTCGCGGACGCCTTCAAGGTCACCAAGGAGTGGTTGCTGGGGAAGCTGGACCACGACTACTTCCCGCCGGAGCAGGCGGACTCGTTCATCGCCATCGACACGGAGATCCTCGAGACGCGCCGGATGAAGACCTTCGAGGAGGTGGCCCGCGCGGACGGCGTGGACCGCATCTTCGCCACGCGCAAGATCCCGCTCCTGGACGACCAGGGCGTCGCGCGCTTCGTGATGGGCGTCACGGAGGACATCACCGAGCGCAAGAACAACGAGGCGGCCCTGCGCGCCTCCAAGGATGAGCTGGAGGCCGCCAACAAGCAGCTGGCCGCCAGCCTGGAGGAGATCAAGAAGACGCGCGCGGTGTCCGCCCGCTCCCTGGCGAGCTACCAGCAGCGCGCGCTCCAGATGGAGATCATCCGCCAGCAGAACGAGGACCTGGACCGGCTGGCCCAGGAGCTCTCCGTCGCCAAGCGCAACGAGGAGGAGCGCGCCCGCGAGGCGGAGGGGGCCGTGCGCCTCAAGAGCGAGTTCCTGGCGAACTTCAGCCATGAGATCCGCACGCCGCTCAACGGCATCATCGGCTACTGCGACCTCTTGATGCGCGAGGAGGGCAGCCGCCTGACGCCGCACGGCCGGCGCGACCTCAACGTGGTGAAGACGAACGCCAAGACGCTGCTGGCGCTCATCAACGACATCCTGGACCTGTCCAAGATCGAAGCGGGCCGCGTGGAGGTCGTCACCGAGCCGGTGGACGTGCGGGAGCTGGCCGACGAGTGCATGGCCACGGTGAAGGAGTACCTGAAGGGCAAGGACGTGGCCCTCACGGTGACCGTGGACGCCGAGGCCCAGGAGATCCGCACCGACGCGCTGAAGCTGCGGCAGATCATGCTCAACCTGCTGAGCAACGCGGCCAAGTTCACGGAGACGGGCGAGGTGGCGCTCACGGTGGTGCCCGCGGGCAGCGGCGAGCTGCTGATGACGGTGGAGGACACCGGCGTGGGCATCCCGGCGGACCAGCTCCCCTTCATCTTCGAGAAGTTCCGCCAGGTGGACGGCACCACCACGCGCAAGGTGGGCGGCACGGGGCTGGGGCTCGCCATCGTGCGCGAGCTGACGCGCGTGCTGGGCGGCACGGTGGACGTGAAGAGCACGCTGGGTCGCGGCTCCACCTTCACGGTGCGGCTGCCGGACGTGCTGGCGAAGACGGTGGGCGCGGACAGCCCGCACGCCACGGAGCGCCTGGTGCCCGTGCAGGACGTGGCGCAGCGGCTCGCGCCCATGGCGCGGCCAGGCAGCACGGTGCTGGTGGTGGACGACGACGTGCTCATCCAGCAGCTGGTCACCGGCCAGCTGGAGCCCGCGGGCTTCAAGGTGGTGGCGGCGAACGACGGCATCTCCGCGCTGAAGCTGGCCCGCGAGGTGAAGCCGCAGGCCATCCTGCTGGACATCCACCTGCCGCGCATGGACGGCTGGTCCGTCCTGAGCCAGCTCAAGAGCGACCCGTCGCTGGCGTCCATCCCGGTCATCCTGGTGTCGGTGGAGGAGCAGCGCGCGCGCGGCTTCAGCCTGGGCGCGTGCGAGTACCTGGTGAAGCCGGTGGAGCCGGAGCGGCTGGTGGAGGTGGTGCAGAAGAGCCTGGCCTCCGCGGGCACCACGGCCGCCACGGGCGACGTGCTGGTGGTGGACGACGACGCGGCCACGCGCGAGCTGGTCAGCCGCAACCTGCGCCGCGCGGGCTTCTCCACCAACGAGGCGCGCAACGGCGAGGACGCGCTGCTCAAGGCGCGCGTGTCGCCGCCGTCGCTGGTGGTGCTGGACCTGATGATGCCGAACCTGGACGGCTTCGAGGTGCTGCGCCGGCTGCGCGCGGAGAAGCTGTCCGTGCCGGTGGTGGTGCTCACCGGCAAGACGCTCTCCCCGGAGGAGGAGGCGCTCCTGCGCGACGGCTTCGCCGGCTTCGTGCGCAAGGGCGGCACCGCGCTGGAGGACGTCATCGCGCAGGCCAAGGGGCTGCTCCTGTCCCAGCGGGCGGCCAGCGCGGGCAAGCTGCCCCGCGTGCTGTACGTGGAGGACAGCGAGCAGAACCGCGACATCGTCCGCCGGTACCTGGGCGGACTGTATGACCTCATCGAGGCCGAGGACGGCGAGCAGGGCCTGGAGCGCGCCCGCAACGACGCGCCGGACCTCATCCTCATGGACCTGTCCCTGCCGCGGCTCGACGGCTGGGAAGTCACCCGCAGGCTCCGCGCGTTGCCAGATGGGCAGAACGTGCCCGTCATCGCCGTCACGGCGCACGCGGGGCGCGAGTACCAGGACAAGGCCCAGGCGGCCGGCTGCACGGCCTACATGACCAAGCCCCTGGACCGCGAGCAGCTCATCGAGATGATTCGTCAGCACCTAGGGAGAAGCCATGGCTGAAGGAAAACCGCGCGTCCTGGTGGTGGACGACGATCCGGACCTGCTCGACCTCGTGCAGCGCTCGCTGAGCGCGTACGGGTTCGACGTGCAGACCCACACGTCCGCGCTGGGCGTGTCCAACATCGTGCGCGCCTCCGAGCCGGACTTCGTGCTCATCGACGTGAACTTTCCCGCCCTCAAGGGGGACAAGGTCGTGGGCCTGGCGCGCCAGTACGCCCCTCCGGGGACCCGCTTCATCCTCTACTCCGCCTCGGATGAGGCCAAGCTGCGCTCGCTGGCCATCGCCTCCGGCGCGGACGGCTACATCTCCAAGAGCGTCCAGGGCGCGGACCTGGCCCAGAAGCTCAACGCCATGCGCCTCAAGCCTCGCCCGGCGTCGCCCAACCGGAATCCCTCTCCGGTCGAGAGCTGACCCGCCCTGGGGGTAAGCCCGACCCCTCGGGCTCCCCTACCC
>JAFADT010000455.1 GCA_023424585.1 Pseudomonadota bacterium | reverse complement strand
GCTCCGGAGCAACGCCCTGACGCGGCTCGACGGCGCCCTGCCGCCCGTCCCCCAGGCCTGATCATGTTCTCGACCGTCTCCGTCGATGGCGTCGTCCAGCGCTGGGAGGATCTGCGCCTCCAGGACTTCGCCCAGGGCTTCTTCTTCGGCGCGGGCTTCTTCTCCACCTTCCGCATCGACGCCGGGCAGCCCCGGCTCCTCGCGCGGCACCTGACCCGCCTGCGAGGAAGCCTGGACGCGTTCCCCACCGCCGTGCGCCCCCCGCCCCCCGCGCTCCTCCGCGAGGACGCCGTGCGGGACGCCGTGCGCCGCTGCCTCGCGGCGGACGCGGCGCTGGGCGCCCGCTTCACCGGCGTGGGCAAGCTCGCGGTCAGCGACGGCCACGTGCTGTGCACCTTCCGTCCGCTCCCCGCCGAGCTCGAAGCCCTGCACCGGGAGGGCCGCGAGCTGGACGGCGTGGAGGCCGGGGCCTACCGGCGCGCGGAGCGCACGGTGAACCACAAGGGCCTGGCGTACTTCCGCCAGCACGCGCTCCTGCCGCGCCTGCCCGTGCTCACCAACGAGGCGGCGGAGGTCTGCGAGCTGCCCACCGCCAACCTCTTCGTGCAGCTCGACGGCGCGCTCGTCACCCCGCCGCTGTCCGCGCCGTGCCTGCCGGGCATCGCGCGAGCGGTGCTGCTGGCCATGGCCTCCGTGGACGGGCTCCCGGTGGTGGAGCGCGTGCTGCCGCTCGCGGACCTGTCCCGCGCGCAGGCCTGCTTCTACAGCAACGCGGTGGCGCTGGCCGTGGGCGTCCCGACGCTGCTGGGCCGGGCGCTGCCCGACAGCCTGAGGCTCGCGGCGCGGGCCCGCGCCGCGCTCGAGGCCCGGGCCGTTCGCGAGGGCTGAAGCGCGTGACACACTCGCGGCCATGACCCGCTCCCTCGTCATGGTCCCCCGCTGGGCTGGAAGCCCGGACACGGACTTCCAGCCGTGGCTCGCCGCGAAGGTGCGCGCGCCGCCGCCCCTCTTCGACGACGTCCGCGCGCTGGCCATGCCCACGCCGGGCGCGCCCACCATCGACGGCTGGGTGTCCACGCTCGCCGCCGCGGTGGGGGCGGTGCCCGCGCCCTCCACGGTGTTCCTGGGCCACAGCGTCGGCTGTCAGGCCGTGATGCGCTACCTGTCCGCGCTGCCACCGGGCCACGTCGTGGAAGGCGCCGTGTTCGTCGCGGGCTGGTTCGAGGTCGACAAGCCCTGGGACACGCTGCGGCCGTGGCTCGACACGCCCATGGACTTCGAGCGCATCCGCGCCGCGCTCCGCCGCTGCGTGGTGGTGCTGTCGGACGCCGACCCCTTCACGTCCGACCACCGCCGCAACACGCGCCTCTTCGAGGAGCGGCTGGGCGCGGAGGTGCGCCTCGTCCCCGGCGGGCGCCACTTCAACAACCCCCGGGAGCCCGCGGTGCTGGCCGCGCTCCAGGAGCGCTTCGGCCCACAAGGCGCTTTCGTGGAGGCGGGGAGCCGTTAACCTGGGGGGCATGTCCGCTCCCTTCGTCTCCCGCGTCCCCTTCGAGGCCGCCCACCCGAAGACCCTGGCCGTGTACTGCTCGGACGGGCGCTTCACCGAGGCCGTGGAGGACCTGGCCCACCACCTGGGCCACTCGCGCATCGACACGCTCACGATCCCCGGCGGCCCCGCGCTCCTCAACCGCTGGGCGTCGGACTACCTGGAGAGCGAGGGCTTCACGAAGGCCGCTCGCTTCCTCATCGAGGGCCACCACATCGAGGACGTGCTGCTGCTGGCGCACGCGGGGTGCGGCTACTACCACGCGAAGCATGGCGCGCTCGGCCCGGACATCGCCGTGGAGCAGCAGCTGAAGGACCTGCACTTCGGCGCGAAGGAGCTCCAGACGGCGTACCCCCACCTGCGCATCCACCTCTACTACGTGCGCCCCCACGGGAAGACGCTCGAGTTCGAGCCCATCCCCCGCGAGGGTTGAGGCGTCGAGCGACACGCGTCCGCCGACCTGATACGGGGACGCCGTGAAGAAGACGCAAGACGCAGGCCGTGCGCTCCTGGCGCTGTCCATGGGGGGCTTCGGCATCGGGACCACCGAGTTCGCCACCATGGGCATCCTCCCGCAGATCGCGAGCGGGCTCGGGGCGACGATCCCCCGGAGTGGCCACGTCATCGCCGCCTATGCGATGGGCGTCGTGGTGGGAGCGCCGCTGGTCGCCATCGTGACCGCGCGGATGTCGCGCCGGGCGCTGCTGCTCTTGTTGATGGGGGCGTTCACCGTGGGCAACACGGCCTCGGCGCTGGCGCCCACCCTCGACACGCTCGTCGTGGCGCGGTTCATCGCGGGCCTGCCGCACGGGGCCTACTTCGGCGTGGGGTCCGTCGTGGGCGCCGAGCTGTTGGGGCCCGGGCGCAAGGGCCGCGCGGTGGCGCTGCTGATGGCGGGGCTCACCGTGGCCAACATCGTCGGAGTCCCGGCGGCGACGTCCCTCGGGCAGCAGTGGGGGTGGCGGAGCACGTTCCTGGTGGTGGGCACCATCGGGGTGGTGACGCTCGCGGCGTTGTGGCGGTGGGTGCCGCACGTGGCCTCGCTGGG
>JAFADT010000053.1 GCA_023424585.1 Pseudomonadota bacterium | reverse complement strand
GACGCGGCCCTGGTACCGCGGGCTCGTGCTGCGCGGCCTGGGCCTGTTCATCGCGGGCATGCACCTGCCCTTGCTCACCGGCGGCGTGCTCGCCTACGGGCGCATCGGCTGCGAGGGCGCGGACTGCGGCCAGACGCTCCTCTGGGGCATCGTGCTCGCGCCCGTGGCCGGCGCCTTCTGCTCTGTCGTGTACTGGCTCGTGGGACGTCCCCCCGTCTGAATTACAAGGAATCACAGGCCCCCTATTCTCACTGGAAATGCTTGTTCCAGTCAGACCTCACCTCGCGCCCGGGCTGTTCGTCGTGGCGCTGGCCGTCCCCACCACGGTGTGCGTGCTGGGGGGCGCGCTGCCCGCGCTCCTGGGGAGTCCCGCGGGGCTGTTGAGCGTGGTGGCCTCCGCGGGGCCCTTCTCCGTGCTGCTGGGCGTGACGCTGGTGGTGGAGGTGCCGCTGCTCACCCTGGCGGCGGGCTCCACCCTGTTGGGGCGGACGGTGCCGCTGGCGGTGATGGTGGGCATGGCCACGGTGCCGTGGACGCTGGGCCTGCTGGGCACGGAGGTGCTGCTGGAGCGGGTGCAGGCGGCGCTGCCGCTGGTGTCCGCCTCGGACGCGGGCATCGCGCTGACGGCCGGGCTGGGCAAGGCCATGGCCCCCCGCCTGCTGGGCGCCTGGACGAGCGCGATGCTGCTGGGCGCGCTGTCCGTGGCGCTGGGCATGGCGCGCCACCACACCAGGGGCGTGGGGCAGGACCTGACGCGCCGCAGCCTGCTGCTGGGCAGCCTGGTGTCCGCGGCGCTGGCGGGCATGGCGGTGGTGGGCACGCTGGAGGCGCACCAGCTCTTCACGCTGCTGGCGCGGCTGGCGCGGGCGCCCGGCGCGCTCCGCCCGGACCTGATGGCGGAGGGCATGGCGCAGGCGGCGCGGCTGCGCACGGTGCGCTGGGGCTGCTTCTCGTGCCTGCTGGTGGTGGGCTTCAGCTGGCTGCTGACGTACCGCGCGCGGGAGGCCCGGCGCGCGCGCGCGCTGGAGTGGGTGGGCGGCCTGGTGCTCACCGCCGCGGTGGCCGTGCTGCTGCTGCTGGACGCGCACCCGCTGCACACCACGCTGGGCCCGGAGCGCGTCACCACCGGCCGGAGGACGTCCGGCCGCGTGCCCACCGACGCGGACGTCACGCACCTGATGGGCGAGCACTCGCCCGTGCGGCTCAGGCTCCCCGCATCAGCACGTACAGCATGACGAGCCCCACCACGAGGGCGAAGCCGAAGACGGCCACCATCACCAGCCCCTCCGACTTGCGCACCACCGGGGGCACGACCTCGTTGGGCAGCGGCTGACCGTACCGCAGCACCACCGGCTCCGGCTCCGGAGCCACCTCCCGCGCGGGCGCGGCGGCCGGGACGACCTCTGGCGGCGTCACCGGCGCGAGGGTCACGGCGCGGGTGGGGACGGTGTCGCGCGCGCCGGGCCCCCGGCCCGGGTGCTCCGCCAGGCGCTCCCCCCGACGCTCCGGTGACGTGACGCTGGACATCTCCAACCCCTCTCTCGCCAGCGCCAGCACGCGCTGCATGTGCAGGATGTAACGGTCGTGGCCCTCGTAGGTGGCGAGCGCCTGCGCGGCGCGCACCAGCCGCTGGGGCACCAGCTCCGGGTCCGCGCGCACCTCCGTGGACACGGGGCGCGCCGCGCCGCCCTCCACCCGGCCGGTGCGCACGCCCTGGCCGCTGGCCCAGATGCAGTGCTCATCCAGCAGCGTGAGCTCCTGGCGGCGCACCCGGCCGTCCTCGTCCACCAGCGACATCAGCTCCGCGCCCTGGGGAGACAGGTGCCAGACGGTGCGCAGGCCGTTCTCCCCCAGGGGTCCCTCCACCGCGCGCGCGCGGTAGAGCTCCTGCATCGCGGACTTCAAGGGGTCGGACGAGGATTCCACGGCCATGACTGCCGCAGAGTAGGGGCGCCGCGCCCGAAACGGAAGCGACGCCCTCCCGGGTGAATGGCCCGTGCGCGGATGGCCGCCTTGTGCCTACCGTCCGCGCCACGATGAGCCGCTCCAAGAACCGAGCCCCCGACTTCGTCCGCCAGTTCGAGGGTACACAGACGCTCGACGGACTGCTGGAGCTGGCCGGCAGTCCCTGCGACACCGCTGACGTGCTCGAGCGCATGCGCGAGGCGCGCGCGGAAGGCGCCGACGCCGCCCAGGTGATTCCCACCCTCTTCGACGGGGAGCCCCGCTTCCCGGATCCGGAGCTGGCGCGCCGCCTGTACCAGAACCTGCTGGGCCTCTGGGACCTGGTGCTGGAGGGCAAGGCGGTGCGGCTGGAGGACGGCCCGCGCCCCCCGCGCCCGAAGAAGGAGCGGCTCCAGCCGCCCGCGCCCTTCCACCCGGGCGAGCCCGCCAGCGAATTCGTGGAGGCCGCCTGGCGTTACCTGGAGGACGACGACAAGGCGCGCACGCGGCTGATGCATGGCTACGAGAACCGGCAGGACGGCCTGCTGGGTGCGCTTGACGCCGCTGGCCTCACGGATGAAGGTTACGGGGTCGCCCGCCACCTGCTCTTCGAGCTGCACGCCATGCTGGAGCTGGGCTGGCCGCCGGGGCTGCTGGCCGTGGATGCCAGGGCCCTGGACAGGGAACCGGATGCGCCGCCCGCGCCGGCCGCCCTCCAGGACTACGTGACGGAGAGCTTGTTCGAGGCGGAGCAGGACGAGGAGCACCCCCTCGCCCCCGAGGAGCTGGCGCAGGTGCGCACCCTCGTCCGGCGGGGACTGGCGGCGCTGTGGCGCGCGCGCAAGGGGAGATGACGATGGCCCGAGACGACAACGACGGTGGTGGCTTCACCGGCAAGCGCAACAAGAGCTACCGCGAGCTGGACGCGCAGCGCGGCAAGAGCAAGTACCACTCGCGCCAGGACGACCCGGCGCAGCAGAAGCTGGAGCGCAGCGCCAGCTACCAGAAATACAAGTCCGCCGCGGACGCCCTCTTCACCGGCGGCGAGCTGCCGGAGGGGCTGGCCAGGACGTTCGACCCCGAGGGCAAGCGCAAGGCCCAGAAGGACGCCCTGCGCAAGGTGCAGGAGTCGGAGACGCGCGCGGACTGGGTGAAGGGCGTGGTGGACTACCTGGAGAAGTACCCGGACATGCCCGAGGACGCGTACTTCCTCGACAGCCTCCTGGACCACCCGCGCGAGCGCATCGTGGACAAGGCGCTGGCGAAGCTGGAGGCGCTCCAGGAGGCGGGCACGCTCCAGAAGAAGCTGCCCAAGAGCCTGGACCAGCGGCTGAAGTCCATCGAGCTCACCGGCCTGGACCCCGACATGCAGGGCCGCGCCAAGGCGCTGCGCGAGAAGCTGCGCGCCTGAGCACCCCGGCTCAGCGCGCGCGCTGCTGGTAGATGAGCACCACGCCGCGCTGGCCGTCCTTGCCGGGCTGGTGCGTGAGCCGCAGCTCCGCGCCGGGCCGCGAGTACACGCCGGCCTCGTCGCCGCGCTTCCACCCGGCCTTCGCCAGGGCGTCGTCGTAGAAGGCGTCCACCTGCGGGCCCGTGAGCGGCGCCTGGAAGGTGAGCGTGCGCGAGCCTTCCGCGTTCACGCGCAGCACGCCGGTGGCCTGCGGCGGCAGCGGCGCGAAGTCCCCGGCCTCACTTTGAGGGCGCGCCAGCGCGTGGTTGGCCTCGCCCAGGTAGAGCGTGGTGGTGCCGTCCGGCTGCGGCATCATCACCACGGTGTAGGTGATGCGGCGGCGCGGATCCAACGCGGTGAGCATGACCGCGTTGTTCGCGTACTGCGCCTGCTCCTTGCCGGGCGGCACGTAGAGGCCGCCATCGCGGAACGCGTCCGCGAAGCGCTGCACCAGGTCGCGGATGTTCTCCTTCACGTGCACCGCGCGCAGCGCCACCGGGATGCCGCCCGCCTCCACGATGTCGCTGGACTCCACGTGGGCGAGGACCTGGAGCCGGGGCCACGCGAAGCGCGGCGCGTCCGGCACGCCCGCGTCCGGCGCGCCCGCGTCCGGGGCCTGGGCCCGGGCGGACAGGCCCAGCAGCAGCGAAAGCAACGCCCCCGCCACGTGCCCGGCCCGGCTCAATGCGGCACGCCTCCCAGCCACTTGTTCTGGCGGGGGACGTCGTACTTGCTGCCGATGTTGGGGGCCTTGAAGGGCGTCGTCTCCCAGACGGTCTGGTTGCCCGCGTGCGAGCCGCCGATGCTCTGCTCGTAGTTGCTCTCCTGGCCGCGGAAGCTCATGAAGAACTGGTCCTCGTTCACGCCGCCCAGCGCCTGGACGCCGGCCATCAGCGCGGTGCCCGCGTGCCCGGCGGCGCCGTTCTCGCGGTACACGCGCTGGACCCACTCGTAGTAGTCCGCGTTCGCGCAGACCGCCCCGGTGTTCATGCTGAGGGGGCACTCGCGGCCCTCCGCCACGGAGGACAGGCCCCAGTCGTCCAGCAGCATGAAGAAGCGCCGGGTGCAGCGCCCGTTGGACGCGCGCCCCGCCGCGCACACGACGAACTGGTCGCTGGCGCGCCGGTGCGACACCTTGAAGAACTCCGGCTCCATGAACGTGCCCAGGCGCTCCGCGCGCATCCGGGTGGAGGCGGTGCACGAGATGCCGTCCGACTGCACGTCCATGGCCTGGCTCAGCGCCGTGGAGCCCGGGTCCGCGTCCAGCGGCCGGGTCCCCAGGATGCCGATGTCGCTGCCCGCGGGGCGCGTCGGCTCACAGTCCACCTGGATGCGCGTGGCGCGCGCCAGGGCCAGCTGGAACGTCATGGCGCCGCTGGTGTGGCCCGCGCGCCCGTCGAAGTCCTCGTAGCGCGCGGCGGCCTCCGCGGACGCGAGCGCCTCGGCGTTGCGGCGTTGGAAGGTGTGGCTCTGCGGGTTGTGCATCACGTGGCCGGTGGCCTCCCACAGCGCGAAGTTGGCGGCCTCCTGCACCTTGAGCGTCAGCGCGCTCACCTCCGCGAAGTAGATGCCGAACATCAGCACGGTGACGAACACCAGCGACCCCAGCGCGGTCTCGACGAGCGCCTGTCCCCGGCGCGACCTGGAAGCGCGCGCGGCCATCAGTACCTCCCGCCCGTCTTGCTGCCGCCCCGGTAGCCCGCGTTGTCCAGCCGGCGCAGCGCGTCCGCGTGCTCGGTGAAGCCCGCCTCCTCCAGGCTGCGCGCGGGCTTGTCGTCGCGGGCGCCCTCGGTGCTCACCAGCGTGGCGCGCCAGAAGGGGTTGAGGAAGTTGGGCGGCTCCGCCCAGCCCCCGCCCGCCGCCGCCGGCCGGGGCCGGTGGTAGTACGCGAGCCCCGCGGCCAGGGCCACCTGGTTGCGCTGCACGTCCTCCAGGCCGGTGGGCTGGATGCGCCCCAGCGGCGCGGTGTTGTCGAACTCCGTCTCCTGGTTCGCGAACTTGAACGTGAAGAGGATGTTCCACGGGTCCGGCTTCGCCCGGCGCTCCGGGCTGCCGTAGTCGCGGTGGACCATGGCGTACAGCTTGGGCTGGCCGAAGTCGTTCTCGTCCGGGCGGGGGCCGTTCAAGAGCCCCGCGTTGAACCCCACCGCGTGCGGCCAGATGCCCGGGCACACGTTGCAGGCGCCCAGCGTGTGGCGCTCGTCCACCGTGGTGTTGTTCTCCGCGCCCTGCCCCGGGGGCGGCTTGCCCGCGCCATAGACGTGCTGGTCCTGCTTGGACTGCAGCTCGTCGGACATCACCCACGCGTCCGTCGCGCCGCCGGGGACGACGTCGCCGTTCGGGCAGATGACCACCACGGGGCGCCCGTGGTCGTGCGCCCACGAGTTGCGCCCGGAGATGGTCTCGTAGGTGGAGGAGTCCATCGCGGAGGCGCTGCCGTAGCGCTTGAAGCTGGGGTTGTTCGCCGCGGCGCCCGAGCCGAAGCCCGCGCTGCCGGACTCCCGGTTGTGCACCCACGTCCAGCCCAGGCTGCCCATCGTGGCGTTCAGGTTGGCGGTGCTCTGCCCGCCGGCGAGCGCCACCGCGCCGGAGCTCTCCGGCACGCCGCCGGTGCGCTCCTGCTCCTCGAACTTCTCGTAGGAGGTGCCGGAGGACGAGCCTCCCGACACCTCCGCCAGCGACTTGTTCGCGCCCGCCGGGGGGGCCTTGAGCTCGCCGTTGATCTCCCTGGCGATATGCCCCGTGAGGCCCTGGCCCGCCAGGTGCTTCTCCACCAGCGCGTTGTAGATGGCCAGCTCCGAGCGGAACATGTCGCCCGCGCGCCCCTGGAGCTGCGCCACCTGCGTGGCCGCGGCCTCATCCAGGCCGGACCAGACCGGGTCCGGCATGGGGCACGGCGAGACCTGCCGCGCGGCGTACTGCTGGCTGCCGTAGCTGATCATCGACTGCGTGCCCGCCATGGCCACCATGTGGGCAATCTGGGCGCGGTTCATCACCGCGATGGCGTTGAACGTGCGCGCGGTGGACACCGCCTGGCTGTAGGCCGCCGCGTCCGCGGCCATCTGGATCTCGACGCGCTCCTTGGCGCGCATGCCGAAGCCCAGCGTCCCCAGCACCATCAACGTCAGCAGCAGCAGCGTCAGCGAGAACAGCACCAGCGCCTGGCCGCGTCCGTGCCTCAGAAGCCGTGCAGGCTGCATCCGGCACCTCCATTGAAGTTCGACGCCTTCACCGGGGTCATCATCCGCATGGCCGCGTGGACCTGGATGGGGAACAGGTAGTGCCCCTGCGCGTTCCAGCGCAGCATCCGCTCCCCCAGGTCCCCGCCGGGCCAGTCATCCGGCCCCAGCTCCACGTCGGTGTCCGCCCACCAGTCGGACTGCTTCTGCGCCGGGTTGAGCGGGTTCGCGTTCGTGTAGTTCCTCAGGTGGAACTGGGCCAGGAACATGCGGCTCATCACCCAGTCCGCGAACGGGATGCGCATGTAGTACCAGGCCACCATGCGGATCTCGAGCGTGTGCCGCCGCAGCTCCGCCGCGGAGTCCGTGGGCGCGTCGAACAGCAGGTCCTCGTCCCCCAGGCCGCGAACCCAGGCCACGTCCGGGGACTCGCGGACGATCTCGACCATGGGCCCTTCGGTGAAGAGCGCGCCCTGCGAGCCGCGCACGCGCAGGTAGTTGCGCTTGCGCTCCTCGAACGCGCTGGCCAGCTGCGCGGGCGTGCGCGTGTGCTCCACCGTGGGCAGCATCGTCACCAGCGCCGCGTGCGTCATCGCCTCGCAGCTGCCGTGGTTCAGGCTGCCCGCGCGCACCGCGCGATACACCGCCACCTGCGCCAGGATGCGGCCCTGCAGCAGCATGAAGAGCTGCAGCGTGCCCAGCACCATGAACACCACGAGCGGCATGCACAACGCCGCTTCCACCGCGGCCTGACCGGACTGGTGCTGCCAACGCTGGGGGCGGGGAAGGGCCATGGGGGGAGGCTGCCTTCCTCCTAGATTCTCGATGATTGGGGAATCGGTCAAATGGACGGAGCCCCGACAGGACCGATTCCATTGTGTCACAACTGTTTATTCAGCGCTGGAGGGTGAACCCGCAGGCCGAGTCCAGCGCCACCTTCGCCCCCGAGAGCGCCTGGAGCAGGCGCTCGTAGTGATGGCGCTCCGCGTCAACCTGGGCCTCCACCGCCTCTGAAGTGAGCCCCTGATGGGAGAG
>JAFADT010000017.1 GCA_023424585.1 Pseudomonadota bacterium | reverse complement strand
CACGCGGCCTCCGCCGGAGGAGGCGCGGGACCGCGCGCCGGAGACGCCCACGACGCCGGCGGCGCCGCCGCGGAACACCGCGCCCCAGCCGGTGCACCTGACGGTGACGAGCGAGCCGCCCGGCGCCACGGTGCAGGTGGCGGGCGAGGAGCGCGGCCTCACGCCGGTGGCGCTGCCGCTGGTGCCCGGGGAGCCGTCGGTGGCGGTGACGCTCGCGCTCAACGGCTATGAGCCGGTGACGCGGCAGGTGTCCGCGGCGGATGCGCCCGCGGTGGTGGTGGCGCTCCAGAAGCGGGCGGCGCGGCCCACGCCCCAGCCCAAGAAGCCGCCGTCCAGTTCGTCGCTGGGAATCAAGACAGGGCGCTGAGGCGCCGCGCCGCGGGCCTGACGGACGCATGTGCGCGGGCCCGGCAGCCCCCCCGCGCGAGCCACACCGGCGCGGGGCTGCCGTGTTCCCCCGCGTCCACCATGCGCGCGGCCATCGGCCTCTACACGTCGCTGGGGTTCCGGCCCATCGACCCCTACGTGGTCAACCCCATCCCGGGCGCGCTGTTCCTCGGGCGGGAGCTGGGTCAGGAGCGCCGCGCGCGCGACTCCGCCGCCACCACGACGACGTAGCCGTCCGGGTCCTTCACCCAGAGCTCCCAGCGGCGCGAGTTCGGGTTCACGTGCGGCTCCTCCACCCACTCCACCTTCAGCGCCCGCGCCGCCTCCACGCAGGCGTCGAAGTCCGTGGTCTCGAACCACAGCAGCACGCCATGGCCCTTCGGCGCCGCGTCCGGCCCCATCAGGTTCGTGTGCTCGTCCAGGTCCCACGCGTGCAACTGGAGCACGAGCTCGCCGTTGTTCAGCAGCATCTCGTACTCGGCGCCGCCGTGCCCGCTCTCGCAGCCGAGCACCGCCTGGTACCACCGACTGCTCGCTTCGACGTCGCGCACCGCGATGAGGGGCTGCGCGCGGACGTGGCCCGCGCGACGGGGCTTGCTCGGCATGGGTTGCTCCGGAGGTCGGGGGCGTGGGCTCGGAAGAAGGACGGGGCGCCCGCGGCCCCGTCCCTCCGGTGAGGCACTACCGCTTGAAGTGGTCCGCGACGACGCTCGCCACCGCGGCGGTCAGCTTCTTGCCCGTGGGGATGTGCAGGAACTCATTGGGCCCGTGCGCGTTGCTGCCCGGCCCCAGGAGGCCCGTGATGAGGAACTGCGCCTCCGGGAAGCGCTCGCCCAGCATGCCCATGAACGGGATGGTGCCGCCCTCGCCCATGGCCATGGCCGGCTTGCCGAAGCACGCCCTGGACGCGGACTCCACCGCGCTCGACAGCCAGCCCGCGAGCGGCGGCGCGTCCCAGCCCACCGACGCCTTGTCGCCCTCGAACGACACCTTCGCGCCGTACGGCGGATCCTTCTCCAGCGTCTCCTTCAGCGCCTTCGCGGCCACCTTGGGGTCCACGCGCGGCGGGATGCGCATGGACAGCTTCCACGTGGTGTAGGGGCGCAGCACGTTGCCCGCGCTCGCGAGCCCCGGCACGCCCTCCACGCCCGTCAGCGCCAGCGCCGGACGCCAGGTGCGGTTGAGCACCAGCTCCGCGCCGTCCGTCGTCACCGGGCGCGCCCCCTCCACCCAGGGGAACTTCGTGTAGAGTTCGTCGCCCATCGTCTCCGCGGCGGCCTTCGCCTGCTGGCGCCGGCCCTCGGGAATCTCCGTGTGCAGGGCCTGCACCTTGATGTGGCCCGTGGCCTCGTCCTCCACGCGCGACAGGAGCATCCGCATGATGCGCATGGAAGACGCCACCACGCCCGTCGCGTCGCCGGAGTGCACGCCCTCCGTGAGGATGTCCACGCGCAGGTTGCCGGCCACCATGCCGCGCAGGCTGGTGGTCATCCACAACTGCTCGTAGTTCGCGCAGCCCGAGTCCAGGCACACCACCAGCGACGGCTTGCCGATGCGCGGCGCCAGCGCCTCGATGTACGCGGGCAGGTCGTAGCTGCCGCTCTCCTCGCACGCCTCGATGACGATGGCGCAGCGGGCGTGCGGCACGCCCTGCTCCTTGAGCAGCCGCAGCGCGGACAGCGACGCGAACGCGGAGTAGCCGTCATCCGCGCCGCCGCGGCCGAAGAGCTTGTCGCCCTCGCGCACGGGGGTCCACGGCGTGAGGCCCTCGCGCCAGCCGGTCATCTCCGGCTGCTTGTCCAGGTGGCCGTACAAGAGCACGGTGTCGTCGCCGCGCGTGCCCGGCACCTCCATGTAGATGACCGGCGTGCGGTCCTTGCCGTCCGCCGTCTTCAGCCGCACCACCTCCACCGTCAGCCCCGGCAGGTGCGTGGCCTGCGCGCGGCACCAGTCCGAGATGAGCTGGACGGCCTGCTCCATGTGGCCGGACTTCACCCAGTCCGGGTCGAAGGCAGGCGACTTGTTGGGGATGCGGATGTAGCGCTCCAGCGCCGGGAGGATCTCCTGCTCCCAGATGCGCTCGGACGAGGCGAGGGCTTGGTCGACGTTCATGGCGGCGCCATGCTGCCCACCCCGGCGCCCCCTGTCGATGGAAAGCCCCGCCTGCCGAGCGCGGCGCGCCCCCGCGCAGGGCCTCCCCGGCAGCCCGGCGCGCGGCCTGCCGTCCTGCGTCAGGCCGCGTGCGGGTCCGGCTTCACGCGGGGTTCAGGGCTGGATCTCCCGGACGCTCAGCCACTTGAAGTCCACGTCCGTGGCGTTGTCCCAGCGGAACACCGCGATGGGGCCTCCCCACGTGATGGGCGCGGCGGGCACGGCGCCGCCGCAGTGCTGGGCGTCCCCGCCCCACCTGCCGGCGTCCGTGGAGTCGTAGACCTTCTTCCACGTCACCTTGTCCGCGTTCTCGTTGACGTACAGCTCCAGCTTCACGGCGAGCTGGCTGTTGACGGTGACGTTGCGCATGACGGCCTTGAAGCCCACCCAGCGGCCCTTGAGGGCGGAGGTGGCGGTGACGTAGGGCGTCTGCTCGTAGGAGACGTGCCAGGTCTCCTTCTCCCAGCGGGCGCGGCCGTCGTAGTGCAGGCCGGCCTTGTAGCTGCTGCCCTCGCAGCCGGAGTGGTCGTCGTTGTGCTTCCCGCCGCGCGCGTACCAGGCGAAGTTGTCCTTCACGTCGGCCACCGCGTTGACCTTCACGAAGCCGGTCATCTCGATGTTCCGCCAGTCGTTGGGCGCCTGCATGTAGCCGCGGCTCGCGAGCACGTCCCGGTCGTAGGTGGGGATCCTCCGCTCGTCGTAGCCCGTGGACGTGAAGACGCTCATCCGCACCTGCTTGTCCTTCATCTTCCAGGAGCCGTCGCTGTTGCGGGTGAGGGGGTCCTGCGGGTCGAAGCGCGCGTCCGCCAGCGCGTTGTCCGCCAGGGTCCACGACTCGCCCCCGGACTTCGTGGGGTAGAGCATGGTGACGCCGAAGCGGTCCTGGCCCGCCGTGGGCGCGGCGGCGCCGGTGATGGCGGCCCACTCCGCGATGCTGGCCCAGGTGTTGACGGAGTTGCCGTTGACGGTGACGCGCACGTAGCGCGCGTTGCGCGGGGGGAAGCTGTAGCGCTCGAAGCTGGCGGTGGTGCCGGACGACCTCGTGGACACGGCCGTGGACCAGGTGGCGCCGTCCGTGGACGTGGCCAGGACGAACGTGTTGGTCCGCTCGTCGCCCCGGTGCCAGGCGATGTCCACCGCGGACAGCGACTTCACGCCGCCCAGGTCGCCCCGGAGCCACTGCCCCACGCCGTCGCTGGACCAGCGCGTGGAGAGGTTGCCGTCGAGGGTGGCGGACGGCTTGTTGCCGTCATCTCCGCTGGCGGTGACGGCGGTGAAGCCCGACGCGGCGAGCGCCGGCGTGGCGGACCCGAGCAACACGAGCACGCTCGCGGTGGTGACGTGACGCTTCCACGGCGATGGATGAGATTGAGACACGGTGCTTCCTCCTGGCGGGCGTGTACCGGCCCGTCCCCGAGGGCATTCCCTGTCGTTGCATGTTTCACGGGCGGCGAAAGGCGACGGCCCGCCACCTCCGCTTCCGGGGTGACGGGCCGCGCGTGAAATGGCGTCTGTCTTTACGTGCGAGTTCGGGACTCGCCGTCTGGAATGACTACTCGCGCAGCCGCACCACTGCCGCGGAGGGGCCCTCCAGCCGCACGACGTTGCCGGTGAGCGGGGACGCCTCCACGGCGCCGCCGAAGCGCGGGGTCTCGCTCCACGCGACGATGCCCGCGCTCGCGTGCGAAGGCAGCGTGTGCACCAGCGAGCCCCGCAGGTTCACGAAGACGAGCAGCGTGTCCCCCTCCGCGCGGCGCTCCAGCACGAACGCGTCCGGGCCCAGCGCCCGGGCGTCGTGCGTGCCCTCGCGGCTGGTGAGCACGGGCTCCGTGGCGCGCAGGCGCAGCAGCTCCTTGTAGAGCGTGTGCACGCCCGTGGCCTCCGCGCCGTCCAGCTCGCCCCAGTCCAGCGTGGAGCGGGTGAAGGTGTCGCGGGCCTGCGGGTCGGGCACCTGCTCGCCCTTGAAGCGCGAGAAGCCGGCGAACTCCCTGCGGCGCCCCTCCGTGACGAGCCTGCCCAGCTCCGCGTGGTGGTCCGTGAAGTAGAGGAACGGCGTGCGCGCGTTCCACTCCTGGCCCATGAAGAGCAGCGGCGTGAAGGGCGACAGGAGCAGGAGCGTGCTCATGGCGCGGTAGGCGGCCGGGGACACGTCCTCCGACAGGCGGTTGCCGAAGGGCCGGTTGCCCACCTGGTCGTGGTTCTGGATGCAGTGGACGAAGCGCCAGGGCGCCAGCCCCTTCGGGTCCGTGCCGCGCGCGCGGCCCAGGCTCCTGGACTGCTGGCCCGTGTAGAACCAGCCCTGCCGCAGCGTCGCGGCCAGGTCCTCCGCGCTGCCCGTGTAGTCCTGGTAGTAGCCCTCGTGGTCGCCCGCGAAGGCGCGCCGCAGTTGGTGGTGCAGGTCATCCGCCCAGACGGCGTCCAGGCCGTAGCCGCCCTCCGACGCGGGCGTGAGGAGCCGCCGGTCGTTGCGCTCGTCCTCCGCGATGACGACCACGCGGCGGCCGGGGGCGGACGCGTGGGCGCGCGCGACGATCTCCGCCAGCAGGTGCGGCTGGCCGTCGTCCACCAGGGCGTGCGCCGCGTCCAGGCGCAGGCCGTCCGCGTGGTAGTCGCGGATCCACATCTCCACGTTGGCGAGCACCAGCGAGCGCACGAAGCGGCTGCCCTCGCTGTCGTAGTTCACCGCGTCGCCCCAGGGCGTGTGGTGCTTGCCGGTGAAGTAGTGCGGCGAGTACGCGCGCAGGTAGTTCCCGTCCGGTCCGAAGTGGTTGTAGACGGCGTCGATGAGCACCGCGAGCCCGTGCGCGTGCGCCGCGTCGATGAGCTTGCGCAGCCCCCGCGGGCCGCCATACGTGGCCTGCGGCGCGAAGAGGTCCACGCCGTCGTAGCCCCAGTTGCGCGCGCCCGGGAAGCTGGCCACGGGCAAGAGCTCCAGCGTGTTGACGCCCAGCTCGCGCAGGTGGGCGAGCTTCGGGATGAGCGCCTCGAAGGTGCCCTCCGGCGTGGCGGTGCCCACGTGCACTTCGTAGATGACCAGGGCGCGCGGATCCGGCCCCTTCCAGGGCGCGTCCGTCCACCCGTGGTCGGCGCCCACCACCTCGGAGGGGCCGTGCACGCCCCTGGGCTGCGAGCGGGACCACGGGTCGGGGAGCGGCTCCGCGCCGTCCACGCTGAGCTTGTAGCGCGCGCCCTCGCCCAGGCCCGGCAGCGCGCCGCCGAAGCAGCCGTCCGCCTCCGGTTGGAGCGGCACCCTCCGCAGGACGCGGTCCTCCGCGTCGTACAGGACCACGTCCACGCCCTCGTGGCCGGGCGCCCAGACGCGCCAGCGCACCGAGGACCCCTCCACCCACGCGCCCAGCCGGGGCGCCAGGGACCGCGCTTCAGTCGATTGAGCCATGTCGTGTCCCTAACGCGCGGACGCGGCCCAGGGGGAGCGCCGTCCGGGCCCGCGCGCCGCGGCTGTTCACGGGCCGACCTCTGGTGGTCCA
>JAFADT010000973.1 GCA_023424585.1 Pseudomonadota bacterium | reverse complement strand
GGGCCACCATGGCTGCCCCCTGGATGGCCTGGGAAAGCCCCATGCGGCGATCTCCAAGATTCAGATCGCCACACCCTCAACCATTCCGGTAGGTCCTCGCAAGGACCACTTATCTGATCGGCATTGCTCCTAGCTCCCGCGCGCTTCCGCTTCGAACTGGCGGTGGGCGGACTCCATCCGCTCCAGCGCGCCTTCGAGGCTGCGCTCGATGTCCTCGCGCTGGGCCCGCACCAGGGCCTCCGGAAACCCCATGCGCTCCAGGAGGTCTCGCTGCATGAAGAACGCCTCGCACCGCCCGAGGTCGTCCGAGCGATCCAGGAGCTGGCCTCCCTGAAGGAGGAACGCTCCCCAGGAAAGCGCCCCGTGGCGGTAGCGGAGGAACAGGCTCGCCAGGTGGTCCGCGTCCGCGGCGCGTCTCTCCTCGGGCGTGGCTGGCGATGGAAGCCTCGGAATGCCGCGGAGCAGCCCCAGCGCCGTGGGGGTATCCGGCGCCGTGCACAGCTCCAGCAGCCAGCGCGGTGAGTCATCCAGCTTCATCACCCACGCATCCGCCCAGGCGATGAGCTGTTCGAGCCCGATGAGCCCCATCTCCACCATCACGCCGATTCGCGCGACGGCGACCGGGTCGAACGGCGTGCCCTCCCTCACCGCTTCGCTCCCGGCTTCTTCGCGCCGCCGCGCCCCGGCTTCGCGTGGTAGCCCTCCACGAGCATCCCCAGCTCATGGACCACGGACATCGCCGTGTCCTGCGGGATGCGCGTGTCCTTCAGCCGGTTCTGCGCGGGGATGAGCACCAGGCCCGTGGCGCCGGAGAAGTCCGCCCGGGTGAGCGTGCAGCCCCGGAAGTTGCTGCCGGTGAGGTCCGCGCCGGTGAAGTCCGCGTCCGTCAGGTCCATGTCGAAGAAGTTCGCCTCGCGCGCCACGCAGCGCACGAAGGACGTCTGGCGCAGGCTCAGCCCCACGAACGAGCTGTAGGGCATGCCGCACTCCTCGAAGCTCACCTCCGGGTTCGGCGCCACGCCCGTCCAGTCGATGCCCATCAGCTTCGAGCCCTCGAAGCGCACGCCCCGCAGCCGGATGGCGTTGAAGTTCGCGCGCGTCAGGTTGCAGCCCTGGAACACGCACACCTCCAGCAGCGTGTCCCTCCACCGGCCCTCCTGCAGCTCGCAGTTCAGGAACGTGCACCGGTAGAACTCCTTGTCGCGCAGGTCGAGGCCCTGGAGGTTCAACCCCTCGAACGTCTCGTTCTCGAACGAGTCCTCCTGCTGGAGCCGCTCCTCCACCGCGCTGTCGTCCTGGGCCATGCCGGCGTTATACCGGCCCGCCGTCACGCGCGCGCGGTGTGCAGCGTCCGCTCCAGCCAGTCGAAGACGCGCTCGTCCCGCAGCGCCGCCGCCGCGGGCTCGCAGTGCCAGCTCGCGCCCTCGGACTCCGTGAAGCGCAGCAGCGTGGAGTCCTTCAGCGCGGCGTGCAGCTCCTCGGACTGGCCCGGCCAGAACTGCTCATGGTCCGGGGAGGTGATGAGCACGGGACAGTCGATGCGCGCGAGCGTCTCCGCGTCCAGGTGCATCGCCTCCGCCGCCCTGTACGCGTCGAAGGGGGAGCGCGTCCCGTAGGGCGCCATGCGCCACTGGAGCTCCGCCCGCGCGGCGGGCGCGTGCTTCAGTCCCTCCGCCATGGACGCGTCGAAGGTCTCCTTCTCACCGGCATCCAGCAGTTGGCGCAGCTCCGGGGGCAGGTGCTCGCGCCACGAGTCCCCCACCCGCATCACGCCGGGGTCCGCGACCGCCGCCGCCACCCGGTGCTCGAACGCCACCGCGCGAGGCACCCAATAGCCCGCCTGGCTGATGCCTTGCAGCGCGATGCGCCGCGGATCCACGTCCGCGCGGGTGAGCAGCCAGTCCACCACCGGCGTCACCACGCGCTCCCAGTCCGCGCGGAAGGGCAGCCCCTGCCGGTGCAGCGCCGCGCCCTGGCCCGGTCCGTCGAAGGTCAGCGCGTTCCAGCCGCGCTCCACCGCCGCCGCGCCGCCGTCCTTCCACATCGACGTCACCGGCCCGTCGCTGCCGTTGTTCAGGATGAGCGTGGGCCTGCGCGTGCCGCCACCCCCTGGTGGCCGGAAGAGGTACCCCTCCAGCGACGTACCCTCGTAGGGGATGAGGACAGGCTCCACCGGCGGGTCGAACAGCGCGGCCGCGCGGTCCCAGCAGTCCCGGTGCCGCAGCCACAGCGCGCGGAACCGCTCCGGCCGCGAGGTGCCGGGCGCGCAGGCGGAGGCCTCATCGAAGTAGGTGCTCGCTCTCAGGAACGCGGAGCGCGCGCTGACGCGGAGGCCGCCCGCGGCGCTGGCGTGGGCCTGGCGCTCCAGCCGCTCGGCCAGGGCGGTGAACTCCCGCACCCACGCCTCGCGGTCCCCGTCCGGAATCCGGTCCACCGTGACGAGCACCTCTCCCACGTCGGAGAGTCCCCGGTACGCGGCGCCCAGCAGCCCCAGACGGGCGAACTCGAACCGCTCATCCTGGAAGTGGCGCTCCATCCCGGGAGGATGGCGCTCCTTCCCAGGGGGCGCCCGCCGTGGGCATCGAGGTCCGCCAGCGTCCGCCTCCCTGCCCACTCCACCGCGAAGGACCCGGCGACGGCGCGCCGGGCCCTCGACGGCCCTCACGCTACTTGGACACCAGCAACAGCAGGCCGCGGCCGCACACGCCGTAGCTCGTGCCCTCGCCGCCAATCAGCTGCGCGCTGCCCGGGTTGGGCACCACCTGGTTCGCGCCCTCGGCCCACGAGCAGGTGTCCGTCACGCGGTACCACTGCTTGCCATTGCCCGGCCACGGCAGCAGGAAGTTCACGGCGTCGGACCAGCCGTTGTAGGCGACGTAGATGGCGCTCACCGTCTCACCGGAGAACTCCGACGCGTCGATGCGGTACGCCAGCGCGTGCCTGGTCGGGTCGCTGAAGTACGCCGCGTCGGGGACGTAGCCGTCCGGCTTGAACCAGCGGTGCTGCTCCATCACGTTCCCGTTGTTGTCGTTCGTCTTGTAGAACTCCGCCGGGCGCAGCGCCGGGTGCGCCTTGCGGAACGCGATGAGGTTCTGGGTGAACAGGCGGAAGTGGGACTGCTCCGTGCTCCACGTGTAGTTCAGCCAGTTCTTGTCCGAGTCCAGGTTGTACGCGTTGTTGTTGCAGTACTGCGTGCGCAGGAACTCGTCACCGCCCGTGATCATCGGCACGCCCGCGCTCAGCATCAGGAACGCCACGCCGTTGCGCGCCGCCTGCCGCTGGAGCGTGGCGCTGCCGCCCTGGTCCCAGCTGTGATTGCTGTCCTCGCCACCGTCGGACGGGCCGTAGGGCCACGGCTGGGTGTTGTTCTTGCTGTTGCACGAGTACAGGTCCTTCAGGGTGAAGCCGTCGTGGGCCACCATGAAGTTCACGGACGCGGCCGGCTTGCGGCCGTCGTCCTGGAACAGGTCCGACGAGCCCGCGAAGCGCGTGGCCAGGTCCGACGGCTTCACGCTCTCCACGCCGAGCTGGTTCTGGTCCTTGCGGAAGACGTCGCGGAACGCGCCGTTCCACTCCCGCCACTTCGCCGGGAAGTTGCCCACCTGGTAGGAGTTGCCGCCAATGGCCCACGGCTCCGCGATGAAGTCCGTGCCCGCGCCGCCTGCCTCCGGCCGCGGATCCAGCTGCGTGGTGATTTGATTGAGCGCCGTGTTCGGGTTGTCGCGGTCGTACGAGTAGCCGTCGTGCGTGTCCGTCTGGTGCTCGTAGACGTTGCCCAGCACCGACGCCAGGTCGAACCGGAAGCCGTCCACGCCCAGCGTGTCCTTCCAGTACGACAGCGAATGCAGGATGACGTTCCGGGCCGTGGGATTGAACGTGTTGAAGTTGCCGCCCACGCCCGTGTTGTCCCAGTTGAACTTCATGTCCTTCGTCAGGCTGTAGTACGTGGGGTTGTCCAGGCCCCGGTACGACATGACGTTGTACGTGCTCGGGTCGCCGCTGATCCAACCGCCCCCCTCGCCGGTGTGGTTGTAGACCACGTCCACCAGCACCTTGATGCCGGCGTCGTGGAACGCCTTCACCATGGCCTTGAACTCGCGCGTGGGGCCGCCCGGCGTCTGGTCGCACGCGTAGCGGCGGTCCGGCGCGAAGTAGCTGAGGTTCATGTAACCCCAGTAGTTGTCGCCCGCGGTGCTGGCCACGGCGTCATTGCGGCCGTTGTCCGTCTCGTGCAGCGGCAGGAACTCCACCGCCGTCACGCCCAGCGCCGCCAGCTGCGCGGCCTTCTGGCCCGCGGTCTTGTAGGTGCCCAGACAGGCGGAGTCCAACCCGGAGCCGGTGTCCTGCTTCGTCAGGCCGCGCAGGTGCACCTCATAGACGATGTCGTCCTTGAAGGCGCGCGTGGGCTTGGTGCCGGTGGCCGTGGTGTCCGGCGCCAGCACGATGCCCTTGGGCGCCAACGGGCCGCTGTCCTTGTAGCGGTGCAGCGGGCCGGACGCGAACACCGTGGCGTCCGCGTTGCTCAGGTTCACCGGGTCGTGGGACAGCTCCAGCGCGTACGGGTCCCAGAGGAGCTTGTTCGGGTTGAAGCGGTTGCCCGCCGAGTCCACATCCGCGACGAAGCCCACCGCGCTGTTGGTCGTCGGGTTCCAGGTGGAGACGTACGTCCAGTTGGGCCCCCAGGCGCGGTAGCCGTAATAGACGGTGCCGGTGACGCTGTAGCTGTTCTTCAGCGTGGCGACGGAGACCGTCTTCGACCAGACCTGGGTCGTCGCGTTCTTCGTCATCACATACGTCACGGCGGGGGTCGCGCTCGTGGGCGTCCTGTAGATCCACAGCTCGATGCGCGTGGCGCGGGAGGAGTAGACGTTGAAGTCGATGTTGGACTGCGTGGCGTCGTACTTCGCGCCCAGCGTCCAGGTGAGCAGCCCCTGCTTGCGCTGCGCCGTGTCCTCCACCACGGCGGGCGCGGGCGCTTCGTCAGGCGTTTCCGGGGAGGCGCAGGAGACCAGCGCCGAGGCGAAGCCCACGGCGACGAGGGGCTGCCACCGCGCAAGCCAGGGGCTCCGGCGGTGACGACGGGGAGGGGGCATCATGGTTGTGGCTCCAGACGCGGCAATCGGGGTTCATGACCGCTGCAAGCCCGCCGGGCCCGCGACTGCCCGGGGCCACCGGTTCACCACCCCCACGACAGTGAAGTCAACCGCGCGTTCCCCCGCGCGTGCCCCTCGGCCCGCGCGCGTATGACGCATGACACGACCCGTCGCGTCATGGTCATGGAAGACCCCTGTAGGTCGCGGGAGACGCAATGGCTCACATCCTCTCGCGGCATGCCGCAGCCAGCGCCGCGCGCCTGGTGGCGGTGAGCGCGCCCCGCCCTGCGGGACCCCCCGGCGCTCCGGGAGGTCCCCACGCGGCGCTAGCAGGTCTTCTTGATCAGCGCGTTGCAGTTCTTGATGGCCTGGGCGACGGTGCAGTTGGTGAACGTACAGTAGGGCTGCGGCTTGCAGTACTGGAGCACGACCCAGCAGGAGGCCGCCGAGGCGCTCACGTCCGCGCTCGGTTCGATGGACATGTTCGCGGCCTCCTCCATCGGGGCCTCCTCGCCCGCGGAGCGCTGCTCGATGACCATCTGCGTGCCATCCTCCCTCGTGATCACCTGAGCGTTCTCCGACATCGAGGGGTCAGCGCCCTCGCCACAGCCGACGAGCGGAATCACAGCCAGCATCATTCCCAGGAGCAGCTTCTTCATGGTGGGTCCTTTCCAGAACAGGCGCGTGGTGACGCCGCCGGACAGGAGGGTGTCCGGTTGATATGGATTTGCGCCGAAAAAGCATGCTAGTCAAGCATTGCTTGAATTGGTCTGTTTTTGACAGGCGGCGTGCCCAGGGCCCTGGTTGATTGTCTGGAATCAAGTCGAGCGCATGCGAAGGGAGCCGCTGGCGCGCGGTGACACAGGCACGTCACCGCGACCGCCAGTTCCATAGCGAGTGGATGGTTCTCATGACGCAGGCCGTTATCTGGAGCGGCGTTCAGATGCGAAGAAGGCGGGTCCCAGTAAAAATCCAATCAATCTGTTTTGACTTGATGGAAACAAGGAATCCATGGTTATTGTGTTTCCCATGGCTCCCTCCACACCGCCCCAGACATCCGCCGCCGGCCCTTCGCGAGGGCGGGCCGTCCCCTGGGTGTTGGCGGGGGTGGGGCTGGTGGCCGTGGTTGCGGCCGTGGGGCTGCTGGGGCGTGGCGGCCATGACGCACAGGCTCCGTCCGCGATGGCCGCCCCCGTCAAAGCCACACAGCCCGGGGGTTCGCATGGCGGGGGTGGGGGCGGGAAGGTGGCGGCGGCCGGCGTGGAGGAGGCGGAGGCCGCGGAGCGCCGCTTCTCGGAGCAGACGTGCTTCCCGGAGCTGGCGCGCTTCAACGACGGCGTGACGCTGGAGACGTTCCGCGACTGGGCCGGGCCGCTGCTCGCGTCGAAGGATGCGCTCGTCCGCGACTACCTGAAGTCGAAGCTCGCGGAGCTCATCGGCGACGACGCGGCGAAGGCGGGGCAGGTGGTGGACTGGGCCCGGGACGCGCAGGGCGCGGAGTTCAAGGTGCTGCTGTCGGGCCTGCGGGAGGCGGACGCGGTGCAGAAGCCGCAGGTCGCCGCGCGGCTGCTGGAGGCGGGGCTGGACCCGAAGCTGCCCATCGAGCGGCGCGCGGGCCTGCTCTCCGCGCTCGACACGCAGAAGCACCTGACGCCGGACGCGATGGACCGGATGGCGGACTTCGCGCGCGACCCGGCGTCCACCGAGGCGGGCTGGGCGGCCACGCGCACGCTGGGCCGCGTGATGACGCGCGAGTCGGAGAACCAGGGCGATGCGTCGCCCTACCTCGACCGGCTCATCACCATCGCCACGGACGCGCCGGACGAGCAGATCCGCCACCTGGCGCAGACGGCGCCGCTGCACAACTCGCCCGTGCTGGATGAGAAGGCCACGGACCGCTTCGCGCGCATCCTCCAGAGCGAGGGCAACGAGGACGGCCGCGACGCGGCGGCGCAGGCGCTGGCCATGTCCTCCGACAAGGAGCGCGTGCTGAAGCTATTCGCGGACTCCTTCCAGCGCGAGCAGTCCGTGTGCGTGCGCTGGGCGCTGTTCCGCTTCTCCGCGCGCGTCGCCGGCCGGGAGGCCCTGCCCGTGATGGCGAACATGGCGACGGTGGATCCGCGCTTCCAGCCGCTCTACGGCACCTTCGAGACCCTCTACGCCCAGGGCAACGTCGACTTCATCCGCGTCTGGAACGAGCTGCCGGACCAGAACCCCTTCGGCTGCATGGACCGTCACCAGTAGGAGCCCTCCGCATGCCCCGCTTCCTTCATGGCCTTCGCGCGTTCGGGGGGCTGGCGCTGATGCTCGCGTCCCCGGCGGTCCTGGCCCAGTCCACGCCCACCGCCGCGGCGCCCGCGCTGCGGGGAGAGCGCTGCTCGGTCCAGGGGTTGATGGATCAGCTCCGCGAGGGGCTGCACTCCCGGTCCAAGGCCTACCGCGACTATCTCAACGTCGTGCTGCGCGAGGCCGCCGTGTCGCTGCCCTCCGGCGAGCTGCACGCGGCGTTCGACCGGGAGACGGACCCGGCGATGGTGGAGCAACTGGCCTCGGCGCTGGTGGCGCGCAGCGAGCGTGAGGCGGAGAAGGACGCCATCCAGGCCGTGGCCCGCCGCGCGCTGGAGGACCGGGACCCGGCCGTCCGCGCCGCCACCGTCCGCGCCATGCGCCGCACGGGCGCGCTGGAGAAGACGGGGGACATGTACGAGCGGCTCATGCGGGACGGCTCGCCGGAGGTCCGCATGGAGGCGGCGACGAACCTCATCGAGGACAACCAGTACGTCTATTCCGGCTACCACGGCCCGGCGACGGACATGGCGGTGAACGCGGCGGTGGCGTCCGCGGATCCGAAGGTGACGGCGAAGCTCCTGGAGTCCCTGGACACGCGCAGGCTGGGGCCGGAGGCGGGGCAGAAGCTGCTCGGGATGCTGGGCCACGAGAGCGCGGACGTGCGGCGCGCGGCGGCGCTCGCGATGGGTGGGGTGCCGGCGGCGCAGATGGGGCCCGCGCGCGAGGCCCTGGTGGGCATGTACCGGGGGGAGCGGGACGCCGGGGTGCGCAAGGCGCTGGTGCAGGGCATCGCGGAGCTGGGCTTCGCGGACGCCGTGCCGGAGCTGCGCAAGCTGCGGAGCGTGGACCCTGGGATGGCACCGGAGATCGACGCGTGGATCCGCGTCCTGGAATCAGGCGTTCAGGAGTGGGACCTGCTCCTGAGAGAGAAGCAGCGGCTGCAACAGGTCCGTTGAGCGGCACCCCCATGGGGCCGGTCCCGCCGGCCCGAAAGGAACACCCCCGATGCGTCACATGAAGAAGAAGGCCTTCGCGGCCATCCTGGCCCTCGCGGTTCCCTCGGTCGCGGCTGCGTACTCGTACACGGTGAAGTCGCCCTTTCCGGGCACGGTGACGGCGACGACGTACTACTCCAGCGGCACGTTCCACGGCGCGCTGGACATCTCCAGCGGCCGTTGCAACTACTGGGGCGTGGAGACGGGCGTGGTGGCGTCCCTGTCCTGGAACGTGACCATCCGCACGTCGGGCGTCCACTGCAACGGCACGGGCAGCGGCACGCAGAACGAGGCGAAGCACGCGTTCGCCAATGGCAAGACGTTCCGCCTGTGGCACTTCATCAAGACGTCGGATTCGCATGACCGCACGTGCAACCGCTGCCAGGTGGGCAACGAGGGTGGCACGGGCAACGCCACGGGCCCGCACGTGCATGCGCAGTATGACAAGTCGGGCAGCAACCTGACCGGCTGGTACTCCGGCTACACCACCAAGGGTGAGGCCGTGGACCGCGCGGAGACCATCGGCGTGCTGGAGTAGTCACGCGGTGCCCGCCGGGGGCGGAGCGTCGTGGGGACGCTCCGGCTCCGGTGGGGCCGGGCCATCAGAAGCAGAAGCTGTTGCAGTACGGCGCGCCGTTGCGCTGGGTGCAGCAGATGTCGCCGTTGGAGCACGCGCCGTTGATACACGCGGGGCGGCAGAGCCCCTCGTCGCCAGCGCCGGTATAGGCACAGACGGTGGTGCCGGGGCAGGCGCCGGTCTCCCACTCACAGGCGAGCCCCTGCTCCCGGGTGCCGAGGGCTTCGTCGGCGGAGGTGCTACCGCCGCAAGCCGTGAGACCGACAACACAGAGCGCCGCGACGCACAGGGAACGCCACATGGATGCCTCCAGGGTCAGGTGGGACGGCTGGAGGATACAGACACCGGGGCCGGGGCGTCCGGAGGGCGGGCGGAGTCCGCGATGCAGAACTGTGCGGTCCAGTACAGCAGCATGACGGCGTAGCCCAGGCCGGGCAGGGGCGTGACGAAGAGCCGGATGGAGAGCAGCCCATCGCTGGCGGAGAACAGCAGCGCGCCCAGGAACGCCAGCCATTGCGCGCGCCGCGGGAGCTCCGAGGTGCCCAGCATGGCCGCCGCGCGCCAGCCCATGGAGGAGATGACGGCGACATAGGCCGTTACCGGCGGCGCCATCCCGCCCAGGCCGGGCCACAGCGCCACGGTGGCGCCCACCGCCAGCAGCAGGAAGGGCAGCGCGCGGAGCAGGGCCAGGCGCCGCGTCACGCAGAGGAACGCGCCGGTGTAGCTCACGTGCGCGAGCAGGAAGGCGCCCAGGCCCGGCAGGAACCGCGCCGGGCTCACCTCCAGCAGCACGTCCCCGAGCAGGGACAGCGCCAGCCCCGCGAGGATGAACCGTGCGTAGCGCCCCCGCGCGGGCCACAGCCACCCGAGCAGGCACGCCATGGGCAGCGCCTTGGTGACGAGCCGCACCTCCCGGGGCCCTACGTCGATGGCGAGGAGGAAGCCCACCACGCCGGCCAGCCCCACCGCCGCCAGGAGCTTCGTCCCGCCTGTCCATGCGTCGCGCATGGAGCGGCACCTTACGAGGGCCGCGGTGCTTTGCATCAACGACGTGGGGGGGAGGCTCAGGCCGGGGGCGGCGCGCGGAGGGCCACCGCGCCGCGTCCCCGGCGGCGCGCGCGGACCCAGCGCCTGGAGGCGTGGAGCCTGCGCAGCACGCCCCGCAGCGACGGCTGCTGGCTGGCCATGAGCAGCAGGTAGCTCCACACGGAGCCGCCCCGGCGGCTCAGCAGGGCATGGGCGAGGGCCGTCGCGTCCCGGTTCACGTGGTCGGGGACGTTCTCGAACCACTCGGCGCTGCTGCGCGCGGCCAGCTGGATGGACAGCAGGGACGCGCGCCGCTCCTTGTCGTAGGCCTCCAGCGCGGCGGGCAGGTTGTCCGGATGGGCCCGCAGCTGCCGCGCCAGCGCGATGGCGTCCTGGATGGCCAGCTTCGTCCCGGAGCCGATGGAGAAGTGCGTGGTGTGCGCGGCGTCGCCCATGAGCACGACGTTGTCGTGGTACCAGCGCGCGTTGGTGATGCGCTTGAAGTTGAGCCAGGGCGCCCGGCCCATGCCCTTCAACGGGTTGAACAGCGACTTGCCCTGGAGCCGGCTGTGGAAGATGCCCTCCAGCCTCCGGAGCGTCTCGTCCGGCCCCAGCGTGTCGAAGCCCAGGCGCCTCCACGTCGCCTCCTGGCACTCCACGATGCAGGTGCTGGTCTCGTCGTTGAAGCGGTAGCCGTGGAACCAGATCCACCCGGCGGGCGTCTCCTCGAAGGCGAAGGTGAAGGCGTCGAACACCTTGTTGGTGCCCAGCCAGAGGTACTTGTTGCGCCCCTCCTCCACGTGCGTCTGGAAGCGCTGCGCGTGGCGCTGGCGGAGCCGGCTGTTGACGCCGTCGCAGGCGACGACGAGGTCCGCGTCCATGTACGCGGAGAGGTCCGTGCCGTCCTGCTCGAAGCGGACATCCACCCCCAGCCCCTTCGCCCGCCGGACGAGGATGTCCAGCAGCCGGTCGCGCCCCAGCGCGAAGCCATCGCCGCCGATGTGCGTCGCGTGTCTGCCCCGCAGGTACACCTCCTGCGTGTCCCAGCGCGCCGCGGCCTCCGCGATGCGCCGCGCGCTCACCGGGTCGCTCCGGTAGAGGTCGTCCAGCAGGTCATCCCAGAACACCACGCCCCACCCGTACGTCACACCGGCGGGGTTCCGCTCGACGACGGTGATGTCGTGCCTGGGGTTGGACAGCTTCGCCAGGATCGAGAAATAGAGCCCGGCCGGGCCTCCGCCAACACAGACCATCTTCATGACGTCCCCCCAGCGCACGAATGGCCGGATGCTACCGGGCCGCCATGGAAAGCAACGCTGGTCGGAAGCGCTGTCTGTCGTCGCTGGCAGGACAGAGCCGGGATGAGAGGCTTCAGCGGCTCCGGCCCGCGCGGCGCCGGCCCGGAGCGCCAGGGCTGGAGGATGGAGGCAGGTGTTCAGTCAGGAACGCGAGGAAGGCGGCGAGCCGGCGGCCGGGTTCGCGCCCGGCGGTGTGGACCGCGTGCAGGTCGATGTCCGGCAGCGTGAAGCGGTCCAGCGCGGACACCAGGTGGCCGGAGGCGAGCAGGGCCTCCACGTCCCAGGTGGACTTGAGGATGACGCCCGCGCCCGCCAGGGCCCAGTCCTTCAGCACGCCGCCGTCGTTGGCGGTGCGGTCCCCGGACACGCGCACGTGGAAGACGCGGCCTTCCTCGTCGCGGAACGCCCAGCTCGTCTGCGGCGCCCCTGGCCGCGCGAGCACCAGGCAGTTGTGGCGCGTCAGGTCCGCGGGCCTTCGGGGCGGCGGGTGGCGGGTCCAGTACGCGGGCGAGGCGCACACCACGCGCCGGCCGGAGACGATGCGCCGCGCCGTCAGCCGCGAGTCCGCCAGCGGCCCGAAGCGCAGCGCCACGTCGATGCCCTCCTCGATGAGGTCCAGCACCCCGTCGCTCAGCACCAGCTCCACGCGCACCCCCGGGTGGAGCCGGAGGAACGCGTCCACCAGCGGGGCCACCCGCGCGCGGCCGAAGTCGTTGGTGGCGGTGACGCGCAGGAGGCCGGTGAGGGGGCCCTCGCGCCCGCCCACGCTCGCCTCGCTCTCCGCCAGGTCGGCCAGGATGCGCTGGCAGTCCGCGCGGTAGCCCTCGCCCTCGGGCGTCAGCGACAGCCGCCGCGTGGACCGGGCGAGCAGCCGCACCCCCAGCCGGGCCTCCAGCCGCTGGAGCCCCAGCGTCACCGTGGAGGGCGCCACGCCCCGGGCG
>JAFADT010000959.1 GCA_023424585.1 Pseudomonadota bacterium | reverse complement strand
GGGCCACCATGGCTGCCCCCTGGATGGCCTGGGAAAGCCCCATGCGGCGATCTCCAAGATTCAGATCGCCACACCCTCAACCATTCCGGTAGGTCCTCGCAAGGACCACTTATCTGATCGGCATTGGCGCTAGATGGGCGCGGCGTGGTCCGTCTCCTCGGGCACGTCGTTGCGGGGCTCGCCCTCCATCAGCGCGTCGTATTCCTCCTCCAGCTGGATGCCCAGGTCGTCCAGTTGGTCCCGGGAGAGGCGCTTGCGCGCCGCCTTGAAGAGGTCCTGCTCCTCTTCCTCCACGTGGTGCTCCACCTGCTCCTGGAGGACCTTCATCTTCGCGTCGAACTCCTCGTCGGAGGGCTCCATGTCCAGCAGGTCCGCGATGAGGCGCTTGACGACGAGGTGCTCCTCCACGGCCTCGCGCAGGTCGTCCTCCGTGTCCTCCTGCTTGAGCGCCGGGTAGAAGTACAGCTCCTCGATCTTCGCGTGCGCGCCCAGCCGGTCGGCGATCTGCTCGAACAGCTCCTGGCGCTGGGCGTCCGCGTGGTCCGCCAGCTTCTCGTACTTCTTGAAGAGCCTGGACACCTCTTCGTGCTGCTGCTTGATCAGCTCCAACGCGTTCATCCGGAACCCCCGTGAATGGATGGGATGAGCTGAGAGATGGGGGTGGGGCCGTCCGAAGGGAAGCCCACCCGCCTGCGCTGCTCACTTCACCGGCAGCTTCACGGACGGCAGGTCCTTCACCGCGGGGCCGTTGAGCACGCGGCCGGTGGGGCTGAAGCGGCCGCCGTGGCACGGGCAGTCCCAGGTGCGCTCCGCGGTGTTCCAGTGCACGTGGCAGCCCAGGTGCGTGCACACCGGGGACACCGCGTGGGACGTGCCGTCCTCCTCGCGGTACACGGCCACCTTGCGGCCGTCCACCTCCAGGATCTTCGCCTCGCCCGGCGCGACGTCCGCCAGGTGGCGCCCGTCCGGCTTCGCCAGCCGGTCCGCGACGAAGCGGAAGGCCACCTCCGCGTTCTCCTGGATGAAGTCCCTGGCGCCGGCCCGGGGCTTCACGCGGCCCGCGTCGTACAGCGCGGCGTAGGGGTTCTCGTTGCCCAGGATGAGGTCCGTCAGGAGCATGCCCGCGAGCGTGCCGAACGTCATGCCCGTGCCGGAGAAGCCGGTGGCCACGTACACGTGGCGGCTGCCCACGTTCCGGCCGATATAGGGCAGGCCGTCCGCGGGCTCGATGACCTGGCCGGACCAGCGGTGGGTGATGCGCCTCACGGGGAAGCGGTCGCGCGTGTACGCCTCCAGGGCGGCGAAGCGCGCGGCGGTGTCCTCCTCGGCGCCGACCTTGTGGTCCTCGCCGCCCACGATGACGTAGGGCGCGCTGTCCACCTGCTGCGTGCGGATGTAGTGATACGGGTCGCGGCTGTCGAAGTACTGGCCCGGCTCCAGCGGGCCGCTCAGCGGGGCCGCCACCGCATAGGAGCGGTACGGGTAGAGCTTGGTGTGCATGGCCACGCGGTTGAGCGGCGTGGTGGTGGCCTCCACCACGGCCTGGGCCGTCACCGTGCCCCGCTCCGTGACGACGCGGCAGGGCGCGCCGTCGTGGAGGTCCACGACCTTGGTGTTCTCGAAGAGGTGGCAGCCGTCGCCGGGGATGCGGTCCGCGAGCCCGAGCAGGTACTCGCGCGGGTGGAACAGGGCCTGATCCTCCACGCGCAGCGCGCCCCGCACCGGGAAGGGCAGCGGCACCTCCTTCGTGAAGGTGGCCAGGAGCCCCGCCTGCTTCGCCGCGGCGACTTCGTGCAACAGCTCCCGCAGCTCGCGCTCGTTCTCCGCGTAGCGGAAGGCCGGCGCCCGGGTGAACCCGCAGTCGATGCCGAGCGTCTCCACCAGGGAGGCGATCTGCTCGATGGCGGCCCGGCTGGAGGACGCGGCCAGATGCGCGCCCTTCTCGCCAAAGTCCCTCGCGAGCGTGGTGTACGGCGTGTCCAGCAGCTCCGTGAGGTGCGCGGTCGTCTGCCCCGTCTGGCCGGAGAGGATGCGGTGCATCTCCAGCACCGCCACCTTCTTGCCAGCGCGCTTCAGCAGCCAGGCGGTCGTCAAGCCCGTGAGGCCCCCGCCGATGATGGCCACATCCACGTCCAGGTGGCCCGACAGGGAGGGGAAGTCGCGAGGAAGCGTCGTCACCGTCCAGAGGGATTTGTGCTGGCGCTCGTCGTTCATGGAGGAAGGCTAGGAATCCGCTCCCCAGGGCATAAGCCACGCCTGCCGAGCCCCGCCCGGCCGGCTGCCCAGCATGGGGTGTACGCGACCCAACAGAGCCTCGCTCCGGGTGTTGGTCAGTCAGGAGCCGGGCGCGGACGAGGCTGGGGTGCACGGGCGCCCTCGCGTTAGAACAGCCCCTGGACCTGAGGGTCCGCGCCGGGCGGACCCAAGGAGCATGCGTCGAATGCCCGTGGAACGCGTGACAGGTGGGGCCAGCCTGGTGGACGTGCTGGACCGCCTGCTGGACAGGGGGCTGCGCTTCGACACGCCGGCCCTGGAGGCCCTGGGGCGCGCCGCGTCCCGCGCCGGGGAGACACGCATCGTGGTGGCATTTTCGGAGGTCCGCACCGCAGACTCGCGGGAGCGCGGTCGTTCCCCGCGTCCCCCTTTACCCGGAGCGTAAGGTCGTGGCGTCCCCAGCCCCGCTGCCCCCCGCCGAAGTCGATCCCGGGGCGCGCCTCGTGCTCGCCGAGCACCTGCTCGCCTGCGAGTCCGCCGTCGCCAGCGCACGAGCGGTCGTGGAGTGGCTCACGCGCAGGCATGGCGCGCCGGCCGCCTGCGTCGGGCCCCTGGAGGGCGCGGGGGCGTCCGCGTGCCTGGCCAGCGAAGGGCTGACGGGCGCGCAGCAGGCCGCGCTGGCC
>JAFADT010000957.1 GCA_023424585.1 Pseudomonadota bacterium | reverse complement strand
CCATCCACAGCGCCGCGAGCCCCAGGATGAACAACCCCGTGGGCCGCGTCGCCCCGGACAGCCCCAGCAGCACGCCCGCGCCCACCACGGAGGGCGCGCGGAAGCCCGGGCTCGCCGCGGACAGCAGCGCCAGCGCCGCCAGGTTGAACACCATCACCAGCAGGTCGGGCTCCAGCGTGGCCTCGTACAGCAGCACCGGCACCGTCACCGCCAGGAGCGCCGCCGCCACCAGCCCCGCCGCGCGCGACACCAGCCGCGAGCCCAGCACGTACACGGCCCACAGCCCCACCGCGCCCGCCAGGCTCTGGAGGATGCGCAAGGGCCCGGGCGCGACGAGCGCGTTGAGCAGCAGGTAGAGCGGGCTGAAGTCCGCGCCCTGCTCCGGGGACAGCGTCCCCTGGGCCAGCATGCGCGCGCTGTCCGGATACTTCCCGAACATCCACGCGGGCAGCAGGGTCAGCCCCAGGGCGACGTGGAGCAGGCACAGGAGCCCGAGCATCCCGGGGACGAACCAGGGGCGGGACGCGAGGGGCGGCGCGGACGGAGCATTCACGAGCGGCCCATCCTACAGGTCCGGCGCAGCCTGTCCCCACCCACGCGAAAGGCCGGCCCCGCGTCGGAGCGGGGCCGGCCTTCCTTCACTGCTCAGCGAGGGCGGCGGTCAGGCGCTCAGTCGACCGGACGCACCTGGACCTGCATCACGGTCTCGTTCTTGTTCACCGACAGCACCTCGATGATGGTGCCCGTCTTCGGCACCTTCACGCCGCCGTACGGCTGCGAGGCGTACCAGAACTCGTTCGTGTCGTTGAACACCGGCACCGCGGGCTGCGAGGGGTACTCGTTGCGCGGGTAGCCGTTGGGCTTGAGCGACAGCGGGAAGCTGGGGTCCAGGCCGAACGTCGCGTCGTGCGTCTGCACGCGGCCGGACCAGTAGCGGCCGTCGCTGCGCTGCAGGGGCTGCGGGCGCGAGTCGATGGGCAGGATGCGGCCCTCGCCCGGGTGCTGCGACACGTTGTTGTTCGACTGGGACGTGTCCCAGTAGGTGACGAGCAGGCCGGGGTTGTACGAGTAGCGCTCCGCCCAATCCACCAGGCCGTCCGCGCTGAAGCCGTAGTTGTACGGGCCCGTGGCCAGCCCCTCGTCGTAGCCGCGGAACTGGCGCCACTCGGCCAGGTAGTAGTTGTCGTAGTAGGTGTTGGTGCCGTCCGTCACGAAGAACGTCGACTTGTCCCACCACTTGTGGCCCCACTCGCCGTCGTCACCGAAGACGTAGGTGTTCTTCGCCCACAGCTGCACGAAGTCCACCAGGAAGCCCTTGTTGAACGCCGCCGCGTCCGTCTTGTAGCGGAGCTTCAGGGTGACGGTCTTGCCCGCGTACGCGGACAGGTCGAACTCCAGCGGCACCCAGCCGTTGGACGTGCCGGTGATGCCGTTGCCCAGGTTGTTGCCCCAGGGGTTCGAGGTGCGGCTGACCGCGCTGGGCAGGTTCACGAACGGGCCGCCCTCCACGGAGAGCGCGACGTAGGCGTAGTCCCAGTCCTCCTCGATGTCGAACCAGGTCTGGAACGAGAAGGTGATGGGCTTCTTGTTCGGCAGCTTCACCGTCTTCTCCAGCACGCGGTCCAGGTTGTTGCCCTGGCCGCCCTGCCACATGCCCTGGCCCTCGTACGGGGCGGTGGTGGGCTGCACCACGGGCTTGCCGGGCAGCTTCACCACGAGCGCCTGCTTCGCGTTCTGGGACGTGAACTCCGCGGGGCCCAGCTTGTGGTACGAGTACAGGCCCGCGGACGTGGAGGCGTAGTCCAGCCAGCCCAGCTGGAGCTTGTCCCAGGCGAAGAAGTCACCCGGACGGCTGCCGATGTCCGTGGTGCCGTCGTTCAGGTACGAGCCGGACGACATGATGGTCCAGAAGCCCGTCCCGTTGTCCGCCGCGTTCGTCGTGTCGTAGTGGTCCGGCAGGCCCAGGTCGTGGCCGAACTCGTGCGCGAACACGCCCAGCCCGCCGTTCTCCGGCTGGATGGTGTAGTCGCCCACCCACTTGTCCACGCCCGTGCCGAAGCGCGCGCCGCCGTTCGGGTTGTACGCGGGGCCGGTGCCGTCCGGGCCCGTGCCGTTGCTGTACGCGTACCAGCGGTGGCTCCACACGGCGTTGGGACCCTGCGCGCCGCCGCCGACCTCCTCACCCATGCCGGCGTGGACGATCTGGAAGTGGTCGATGTAGCCGTCCGGCTCGTTGAAGTCGCCGTCGCCGTCGTAGTCATACCGGTCCCACGTGTCGAACGTGTCCAGGTACGCCTTGATCTCCGCGGGCGTCTTGCCGGCGGCCAGCTGGTCATTCGTCCACGCCTTGATGGCGTCGCTGATGAGCGGCCACACGGAGTTGGAGCAGCTGGAGCTGCCGCACAGGTTGTTGCCGTAGCGGGCGGCGTTGTACGGCACCTTCACCCACTCGGACACCGTGCCGGACACGGTGTAGCGGCCGGACGACGCGGCCTTGTAGAAGTTCGCCACCGAGTCCGCGCCCGGCGTCGTGTCGAAGTAGAGCTTCTCGAAGTGCTCGCGGTTGTAGTCCGGCTGCCAGATGGTGGTGTTGTCCACCGAGCGGTCCGGGGCCGGGATCTCGTTGTGCAGCGGGCCCGGGAGGTCGCCGCCCGGGTTGGTGGCGGGGTTGCCGAACACCGGGTGGATCTGCGTCCCGTACTCCACCAGGATGACGAAGATGCGGTCCGTGCGCTCCAGCTCCAGCTCCACGAACTTGCCGTTCGCCAGCTTCTGCACCTTGCCGGGCTGACCGCGGCCCTCCAGGCGCTGCTGGAGCGCCTGCGCCTTCAGCTCCTTCTGCTGCTCGCCCAGGAGGTGGGGCAGGTCATCCGCGATGTCCTGGACCACCGACTTGCGCAGCGACGCCGCCTGCGGGGCGATGTCCGGTTGCGGCTTCTCGTACCACGCGCGCTCCGCGTACGCGGACGGCGCCGCGAGCGCGAGCAGGCCAACGGCCAGCCAAGACGGGTTTCTCCGCATTGCCACTCCTAGGGGTCAGGTCAGACTTCCCGGCGGGTCCGGGAGTGCCGAGTTTCTAATGGAGACCCTGTCCTCTTGGGAAGACCGGGTGGTTAAATTTTTCCTGCAAGGACGGATTGGGTCATTCGTCGGCTGGCGGTCGAAAATCCGAGAATGGGTAGGGGAGGGCCGGGGGCGAGGGACTACGGTTCCGGTCCGTTATGGCGCGTGCACGTCCCGTGGATCCCCCGCTGCGGCGGGATGTCCGGCTCTTGGGCCGGCTGTTGGGTGAGGTGTTGGTGGAGCAGGAGGGGCAGGCCCTCTTCGACAAGGAGGAGGAGGTCCGCCACCTGGCCATCCAGCGTCGGCGGGGGCCGGTGGCCGGACGACGCGCCGCGGCGGCGGAGCTGGCGGCGGTGCTGCGGCGGCTGCCCTCGGAGCAGGTGGAGCCGGTGCTTCGCGCCTTCTCCGTCTACTTCCAGCTGGTGAACCTGGCGGAACAGCACCACCGCATCCGCCGCGCGCGGGCCCACGCGAGCCCCACCGCCACCCGGCCCCAGAAGGGGTCGCTGGAGGCGACGCTGCTGACGCTGAAGGCCGTGGGCGTGAGCGCCGACAGGGTGCGTGAGGCGCTGGGGACGCTCAAGGTGACGCTCACGTTCACCGCGCACCCGACCCAGGCGGTGCGCCGCACGCTCCTGGAGAAGCTCTACCGGCTGGCGCAGCTGCTGGAGGAGCGCGACCGGTGCTCGCTGACCCCGCGCGAGGCCGCCGCGAACCTCCTGGCCATGCGCGAGGAGATCACCGCGCTCTGGCAGACGGACGAGCTGCGCCGCGAGCGCCCCACCGTGGGCGACGAGGTGAAGAACGTCCACTGGTACGTGGAGGAGATGCTGGCGGAGCCCGTGGCCCGGCTGCCGGAGGCGCTGGACTGGGCCTTCGAGCGCGCCTACGG
>JAFADT010000956.1 GCA_023424585.1 Pseudomonadota bacterium | reverse complement strand
CGCCTCGGCTACTACGTCGTGCAGAACCCGCCCCACGAGGCGCTGCGCGCGGACATCGACTCCCACTACCCGCCGGCGGAGGCCGCGGACGCGCTGCACTTCGATGCGCTGCGCAAGGAGGGCCTGCGGGTCGCGTTCGGCGGTGACGAGTTCGGCCCCAGCTCCACGCCGCCCAACGTGCAGGTGGCCATGCTGATGGACTCGGTGGCGCCCTACGAGCGGATGACGGCCGAGGACGCCTTCCGCAAGTACACCGTGGACTCCGCCGCCGCCCGCCACGAGAAGGCGGGGCTGCTCGGCCTGGGCTACCCGGCCACGCTCGTGCGGTGGGACCGCAACCTCCTCAGCGGCCAGGTGGAGGACATGCGCGCCGCGAAGCCGGTGCAGGTCATCGTCCGCGGCCAGGTGGCCTTCAGCGCGCCGTAGCACCGCAGCGCCTGACGTCGCGGGCCGCGCAGTGACTGCGGCCCGCCTCCCTCTTCCGCGCGCTGCGCCGTTCGCCAGCGCGCGTCCCTTCAAACAATCAGTGAGGCATTTCATGAAGAGCATGTTGAAGCTGGTGCTGTTGGTGTCGCTGTTGATGTCTCCCATGGCGTTCGCTTCCGCTGCGCCGCCCCCCGCGAACTTCGGCTCGCCTGCGCATCTTGCGGAACTCGGAAAGGTATTCCACGAGTTCGCGCCGAACATCGTCGGCAGCTGCCGGCTGTACACGATGGCGGCCCTTCGCGCGGTGATGGGGAAGTTCGGGTGGAAGGCCGACAAGGACGTGCCCCCGAAGACGCTGGAGTGCATCGCCTACAAAATCCAGCTGGGCATGGTCCTCAAGGTGATGCCCCAGGCAACGGACCTGATTGTGTGGACCGACTTCCAGGCACGGCGCGCGTGTGGCGAGGACGACGACGGGAAGGGGGACCCGACGAAGGGCAAGGCCGTGTTGGTGGAGGCCGCGAAGGTGCTCCCCGCCGGCTTCCCACTTGGCCCCAAGGCGGACCCGAACGCCAACCGTGACTTCCGGCCGGAGCACGCGAAGCCCGTCCCGCCGAAGGAGTCCATCAACCATGGTCGCGGGCCGCTGCCGGAAAAGGAGAAGCAGACGGTGGCGACCATCAAGCCGAACGAGGCGTGGACTCGCGCCCAAACCGCCGCCGCCGCCTTCGCCATTTTCTGGGCGCTGGCCAATGAGGCGGCCGACGTCATGACGCTCGGCCTGCCGTAGCCGCTCCTCCTCTGTGACTCCAGCGGGCGGTGCAGAGCGGGCCGCCCGCGCCCTCTTCTCGCGCGTCGTCACGACGGCGCGCGCTCACCCCCAACAACGAAACGAGACGGACGTGACGACGAAGACGAAGAGCAGTGGTGGCCTGCTGGAGCTGGCGGACAGGCTGGAGGACGCCGCGCAGATGCTGCGCGACACCGTGGCGAAGCTGGGCGGCATGGTGACGCCCGCGCCCACGGCGAAGCTGGCCCCGGCGAGCGCGGCCAGGGCGACGAAGCCCGGCAAGGCGAAGGCGGCCCCGGCCGGCGACGCGCGCGCGTGCGCCATCAAGGGCTGCGGCAAGCCCAGTCGGACGAAGGGCTACTGCGCCGCGCACTACCAGAAGCTGCGCATGCTGAAGAAGACGGACCGCCTGCCGTCCGCGTGGGCGGACAACGCCGCCCCAACAGCGTGGAGGACGTCCAGCTGCCGCGCGGCCGCGCCGCCTCGAAGGCGCTGGCGGAGGCGAGCACGCGATGAAGACACCGGACGTCAGCGGCATGCCGAAGGAGCTGGAGGAGGTCCGCCGCATCGCCCTGGGTGAGGTGCCCGCCGATGAGACGCAGGTCCGCGCCGCGCTGGCGCAGGCATGGGCCTGGCTCGCGCCGCTGACGTCCGCCCTGCCCGTCGCTGGCCCGGCTCCGGGCGCGTCGAAGTACACGGCAGAGGATGTGGAGCAGGCGCGGCTGGCGCTGAGGACGTGCCTCCATGTGTTCGGAGAGAAGTGCAAGGCGGATCTCGACGGGCACCTGACGGTCCTGGAGTCGGCCGCGTTGGAGGGCGCGAAGGTGCCGGGGCTGGTGGCGGACAACGCGGCGCTGCTGGCTACGCTGCGCGAGTTTCACCGCGTAGAGCGCGCTACCGACACGCCCGATGCTGTGTCCTGGGGTGAGTACCAGCGCGTGCTGGAACGGGTCGAAACGCACTTGGGAGCAGAGCACCCCGGCGCGGCCATGCTCGCGGAGCACCAGCGCAAGTTGGAGTTATTGAAGCAGGCCCACGCCGACGAGCAGGACATGCACCACGAGTCCGAGGAGCGCTGGAAGGTGGCGGAGGCCGCGCGCAAGGCCGCGCTGGAGGAGGCGAGCATGGAGCGCCAGGGCCTGGACCGTGCGGCCCGTCTGGCCGGCGAACTGTCCGCGCAGGTCCCCACCCTCCAGGCCCGGGTGTACGAACTGGAGCGCCACATGGACTCGGGCCTGGGCGCCATCAAGGAGCGCCTGTTGGACGCGTTCCCGGAGTCCGAGGTGCCGGCCATCGGCGAGCGGTTCCGGGGCCGCGCCCCGGTGTGGAACATGGACTCCGTCCGTGCGCTGGCGGGGCACGTGGCGTCCCTCGCCGCGCAGGTGCCAGGGCTCCAGGCCCGGGTGTCCACGCTC
>JAFADT010000954.1 GCA_023424585.1 Pseudomonadota bacterium | reverse complement strand
GCTCCATTCTGGAGCGCTCCGGATGGGGCGGGTGTTCCAATCCGGCGCGGACATCGCACGACCGGAGTAGGCACGTCATGCACCTGCGGTGCTCACTCGGCCAGCCAGAAGAACTCGTCGCCGCTGGCCAGCGCCTTCTCCAGGAAATCGCTGAACGAGGCGGCAATCTGCCGGGTCTCGACCGGATCCGGGAACGTCTCGTGGAAGGCGTCCAGGAGCGGGTATCGCCCGTTCACCTGCTGCGAGACGTCGGCGAGGATGTAGTCCCCGTCCTGGAGGTAGAGCAGCGTGTACCAGGAGGCGGGGCCATCCGCGTCTGACTCGCTGCCGCGAATGGCTGCCCGACCGCGGCGGATTTCGTCGAGCGAGAGGAAGCGGTAGTTCGCGTACAGGCGTGGACGGAATAGGGTCGCGCCGTTGCAATGCAGGTAGAAGGCGCGCAGATCTGCATCCAACTGCCAGCCCACACGAGCCTCGAAGGCCGCGATTTGCTCCGGCGTCGCGGGAGGCTCAGGAAAGTGGTGCCGGGATACCTCGGCCAGAAGGGTGTCCATGAGCGGCATGCTTTAGTCCACGTAGGGCCGTGCAGGTCCGGGCGTGCTCCACTGGCCGCTCCCAGCGTAGCAGGCCGGGTATTGCTGGTTGAGCACCTGGTGGACGTCGGGTGGGACGGGCAGCACGTTGTTTGGCGCTGTCGGCGGGCCGCCATGCCAAAGGTCGAAGATGTGGTGCCCTTCCCAGAGCGCACCTCCACTCTGAGGCCAGGCTCCATAGTCCTCCGCCCATGCCTCTCGAAAGCCATCTCTCGCCCGATTCCAGACGCGTCGCTGCTGGCCGGTATTCGAGATGGTGGGGTAGTCGCAGCAGCAGTGGGTGATGGCGAGGCGACCGCCAGCTTCAGCGGGCAAAAAGAGGTAGCGCCCCTGCCAGTCCCCCTTGATGTCGGCCAGCCAGATGCAGCCCATGAGGGCGTGGCCCTGCGCGGAGCACTTCCGCTGGCACTCCGACATGAACGCGGCGCTGCACTGCCAGGGCCCGTAGTAGATGGTCGTGCGCAGCTGCCCACCGTCTGGCGTGTTGACGATGGGCCCGACCCACAAGCACGCATGTTAAGGCAGCGCTGGGCTACGAGGTGGTGTTCGACATGAGCCCGAACGCGGCGGGCGCGGCGGAGCTGCGCGCCATGGCCCGCGAGCTGGCGATGCTCGCGGAGCTGCGCTGACGCTCCCGCGCGGGTCGCCTCAGGCTTGCTGTCCGATGGTGCCGGTCCGCAGGGGGCCTCCGCGTCGGTACGTGAGCAGCGCCACCCCTTTGGGCGTGATCCGCGAAGCGGCGAGCTCCAGCGTGCGTGGCTGCGTCCCCGCTCCGAAGAGGCGCCGGCCGCTGCCCAGCGTGACGGGGATGACGTGCAGATGCAGCACGTCCACCAGGTCATGCGCCAGCAGGGTCTGCAGCAGGCCGCGGCTGCCATGCACCTGAAGCTCACGGCCGGGCGAGGCCTTGAGGCGGCGCACTGCCTCCACCGTGTCCCCCGCCAACAGCGTCGAGTTCGCCCATTCCACGCGGCGCAGGGTGGTGGACGCCACGTACTTGGGCAGCGTGTTGAGCTTGTGGGCGATGGGGTCGTCCGGCGACGTCACCCGCGGCCAGTAGCCAGCGAAGATCTCGTACGTCCCGCGCCCGAGCAGGAACGCGTCCGCCCGGGAGAAGATGTCGACGATGTGCGCGCCCAGCTCCTCGCTGCCATGGGGTTGCACCCAGCCGCCATGGGTGAAGCCGCCGCTCGGGTCCTCCTCTGGGGCTCCTGGGGCCTGCACCACTCCGTCCAGTGTCACGAACTCCGTCACCGTCAGCTCCATCGCCGCATCCGTCCCTTCCGGGCAGTCCGTTCGCCCGTTCAAGATCGCGACGGATGGGCGGCGCGTGGATCGACACGCCCGCGTTCTTTCCGCGCCCCGGGAGGCGAGCGGGCCTGGGCTGACTCAGGGCGTGGGCAGGCCGGGGGTGAGCGCCGAGCGCACGTCGGCCTCGGTGAAGGTCGTTCCCCAGACGGCGTTGACCTCCTGGGCGATGAAGGCCGCGCCTGGCTGGAGCGTACCCAGCGAGGCCTCCAGCATCGCCACTCGCGGGTCGGTGAGCTCCAGCAGGCGGGGCACCACGTCGCTGACGTCGCGGCCCTGCTCCTGCGCTGCGCGTACGCCCTGGAGCCACGCGCGCACGGTGCCCTGCGCGTGGGGGACGTAGAGGGGTTGATCCGCCGCGCCCAGCGACACGAGGAGGTGCCCCAGGCTCAGCGTGAGGACGACGCCGCCGTGCAGGGTGAGCAGCGGCCCGTGGTCCGGCGGCAGGGTGTTCCAGTCCACGGCCCCGAGGTTCTGGAGGTACATGGGCGTGATGCGCTGCGGGGCCTGGGTGACGAGCGCGCGCGTGTGCTCCACGGGGATGAGCGTGTCCCAGTCGTCGTGGAGGATGAGGAACGGCGTCTGGACGGCGCTGGCCAGGTGGGCGGCGGTCCACTGCGCGTAGTCCGTGCCGGGGGCGGTGGGATCGCCGCCGGTGGTGGCGTAGATGCGGCGGAAGTAGGGCTCGAAGAACTGCTGGTAGCGCGAGCGCATCGCCGGGTCACTCACGCGGGCCGGTACCTGACGGCTCACGTAGTCCACCTCCGCGGCGAAGTCGGACAGCGGGGACAGGGCGACGCCCACGGCGGGCACCACCGTGGCGGGGGCGTCCGCCGCCGCGTAGAGCGCCTCGTAGCCGCCCCAGGAGCCGCCGAAGATGCCGATGCGCTGCGTGTCCACGTTGCGGGCCTGGGCCAGGAAGCGCATGCCCGCGTTCATGTCGTCGCGGTCGTTCTGCAGGTCTCCGCCCGCGTAGAAGCGGCCGAAGACGGCGAGCACGCCGAAGTCATGGAACAGGTAGACGAAGGCCTCGCCCGCGATGAGCTCCGGCGTGGTGGGCGTGAACGCGATGGGCGAGGAGCCCGGCCCGAAGTGCGGCTCGCTGTCGTCCGGGTGGATGCCGGCGCCGCGCGCGGCCCACTTCGCGTCCACGGCCTCGCCGGTCCAGGCGATGCCGTCGTAGGGCCGGGTGAGCACCACCGTGGGGGACACGCCCGGCTTCCGGGGCGGGAACCACTGCGCGTAGGTGGCGGCGCGGCCGGGCACCTCCAGCTTGAGCAGCTGATAGGGCCAGACCTGCCCCGCGGCGTTCAGCTCCCCGGAGTCGAGCTGGGTCACCAGGACCGAGCCCGAGTCCGTCGGTGTCTCGTCCGGGAGGTGGCAGGTGTTCGTGTTCGAGCTGGAGTTGGCGCAGCAGGCGATGGGGACGGCGCCGAGGAGGGCGAGGGCCAGGAACGGGGTCGAGAACAAGCGCATGCCCCAGCAGACACCGCGGCGCGGAAAATCTGGAAGCCTCCCCGTGGATTCCGGACGAGGATGGCGACACATGGACTACCAGGCGGTGTTGTCGGAGGTCTGGGACGCGGTGCGGCCGGTGGTGGGGCAGGGCCGCGTGGCGTCGTACATCCCGGCGTTGGCGGCGGTGGACCCGCGCCGTTTCGGCATGGCGCTCGCGACGGTGGACGGGGACGTGTACGGCGTGGGGGACTGGCGCGAGCCGTTCTCCATCCAGAGCATCTCCAAGGTGTTCACGCTGGCGCTCGCGCTGGCGCGGGATGGGGACGCGTTGTGGCGGCGCGTGGGCAAGGAGCCGTCGGGCAACCCGTTCAACTCGCTGGTGCAACTGGAGTACGAGCAGGGCATCCCGCGCAATCCGTTCATCAACGCGGGCGCGCTGGTCATCACGGACCGCCTGCAGCGGCTCACGGGCGATGCGCGCGGCGCGCTGCGGGACTTCCTGCGGGCGGAGAGCGGCAACCCGCTGGTGGACTTCGATCCCGTCATCGCCGCGTCGGAGGCGGAGCACGGCCACCGCAACCGCGCGCTGGCGCACTTCATGGCGAGCTACGGCAACATGGAGAGCGCCGTCCCGGAGGTGCTGGAGCACTACTTCTGGCAATGCTCCCTGGCGATGAGCTGCGCGGACCTGGCGCGGGCCTGCGGCTTCCTCGCGCGGCATGGTCGGCGCGCGGACGGGGCGCGGCTGCTGACGCGCAGCCAGGCGAAGCAGGTCAACGCGGTGATGCTCACCTGCGGAACCTATGATGCGGCGGGAGAGTTCGCCTACCGTGTGGGGCTGCCGGGCAAGAGCGGCGTGGGTGGGGGCATCATCGCCGTCATCCCCAACCGCTGCGGCCTGTGCGTGTGGAGCCCCGGGCTGGATGCGCGGGGCAACTCGGTGGCGGGCGTGGAGGCGCTGGACCGCTTCACGACGCTGACCGGCCTGTCCGTCTTCTGAGGGCCGCGCGCCGTCAGCGCAACCCGTCCAGCAGTGCCGCCAGCCGCTGGGGCTGGGACGCGAAGGGCGAATGCGACGTGTCCAGCGTGTCCACGGTGAAGGCGTTGCCGGGCGTGAAGGCGTCTGCCTCGCGGATCATCAGGTCCTGGAGCGCGGGGACCAGGGCGCGATCCCGGGCGCAGCGCAGGTAGCTGCGGGGGAGGCGGCCCCAGCGCTCCTTCGTGGCGCCGACCTTGTCCGTCCACAGGGACAGCGGGAGGTCGGGCGTCAGGGTGAGCGCGAAGGGCAGGAAGGCCGCGGCGTCCACGTCGTGGTAGTAGCCCGCGCGCAGGGCCTCCCGGTACGCCGCGTCGCCGCGAGGGTTGATCCGCACCGCGCCCAGCTTCGCGGCGTCTCCGACGAACAGCCCTGCACCGTAGGAGGTATGGGCCTCGGGCAGGGCGCCGTAGCCGCTGGCACTCTGGAGGCGCAGCGGGACGTAGGCGCTCAGGTACACCAGTCGCCCGATGAGGTGCGGGGCCTTCTCCGCCGCGCGGGTGATGACGGTGCCACCCGCGCTGTGTCCCACGAGGACGGGCCTGCCACCGCCCTGGAGCCTCTGGAGCGCCGTGACCACGGCGTCCGCGCAGGTGTCCAATGTGATGTCCGCCTGGGGCGAGCGCTCCTCCTTGAACCGCGCCGCGTCGCCCGTGAGGTAGGACGTGGGGAAGCGCGCGTTGAGGCCGTGGCCGGGCAGGTCGAGGGTCACGACCCGGTGCCCCTTCGCGGAGAGCGCCTCCGAGACGCGCGTCCAGTGCAGGGCGTTGTGCCACGCACCGTGGACCAGGAGGAACGTGCTGGCCTTGCGGGGTGTCTTCGAGGGCGCTGCCGCGAGGCCGATGCCGGGCAGGATGCCCGCGCCTGACAGGGCGGCCTTCATCACGTCACGACGGTTCATGGGGGACTCGTTCGTTGGGGGGAAGCACGGAGAGGAGCCGTTCCCGCACGCGGGCGAGGTCGAAGAGCTGCCTCTCGACCTCCGCCAGGCGTTCCCGGTGAGCGGCCAGTGCGTCAGGGCAGATGGCGTCCGTGACCTGCCGGAGCATGCAGGGCGGGAAGGTGGCGATCTCCTCCACCGAGAATCCCAGGCGGATCATCCGCGCCACCTGGAGGACCTGGGCGACGGCAATCGCGTCGAAGTCGCGGTAGCCGTTGTCACGGCGGTGTGAGGTGAGGAGCCCGGCCTTGTCGTAGTGGCGGATGGAGCGCGCGCTGCTGCCCGTGCGCCGGGCGAGTTCTCCGATGTTCATCCTGTTCTCCCGCCTTCGGATGTCAGGTCCCCACCACCTCGTCCCTGGAGACGCCATGGCCGGGAGCTTCGGGCCTGACACTGATGTCAAGGTCAAGACCCCGGCTGGGGAACGTGACCGTGTTGTCCCCACGAGATGCCTGACCGCGATCTAGGGTGCGCCGCGTGAGTGTCTCCTCGCCCGTGCCCCGTCCGCGTCCCGCGCTGCTCACGCTTGCCTACCTCGCGTTCATCACCCTGGGGTTGCCGGACGCGGTGCTGGGGGTCGCGTGGCCGTCGCTGCGCGCCACCTTCGGCCTGTCGCAGGCGGCGATGGGCGCCATCCTCGGGACGGCGGCGGTCGCCTATTTCATCTCAGGGCTGCTCGCGGGCCGGCTGATGCGGGCCATGAACCTGGGGCTCTTGCTGGCGCTGAGCACCGGCTCGGTGGCGCTGGGGCTCACGGGCTACTCCACGGTGCCTCGATTCGTCCTGTTCCTGGCCGCCGCGTGCTTCATCGGCTTCGGCTCGGGCGCCATCGACTCCGCGCTCAACAACTACGCGGCGCAGAACTTCGGGCCCAAGCACATGGCCTGGTTGCACGCGGCCTATAGCGTGGGCGCGGCGCTGGGGCCGGTGCTGATGACCGCGCTGCTCGCGCGAGGGGCGGGGTGGCGGACGGGCTACGCGGTCCTCGCGGGAGTGCTGGGGGGGCTGGCCCTGACGTTCCTGCTCATGCGCCGTCTGTGGGAGGCGCCCGCGGGCACGCCAGGACAAGCGCCACCAGGAGCGGGGCCCACCGCGTCCGCGCTGGAGGCCGTGCGCCGGCCCCGGGTGTGGCTTCAGGTCTTCACGTTCTTCCTCTACACGGGCGTCGAGGTGACGGCCGGTCAGTGGAGCTTCACGGTGCTCACGGAGGGCCGGGGCATGCACACCGCCGCCGCGGGCACCTGCGTGAGCCTCTACTGGGGCAGCCTGCTGGTGGGGCGCGTCCTCTCCGGCTTCGTCGTCGAGCACATCGGGCCGGTGCGGATGCTGTGCGGGAGCACGACGCTGGGCGTGGTGGGCACGCTCCTGTTCGCCATCCCCGCCGTGCCGCCCGCGCTGGGGCTCTCGCTGCTGGGGCTCGCGCTGGCGCCCATCTTCCCGGCCCTGATGTCGGAGACGCCGCGCCGCGTG
>JAFADT010000952.1 GCA_023424585.1 Pseudomonadota bacterium | reverse complement strand
GGGCCACCATGGCTGCCCCCTGGATGGCCTGGGAAAGCCCCATGCGGCGATCTCCAAGATTCAGATCGCCACACCCTCAACCATTCCGGTAGGTCCTCGCAAGGACCACTTATCTGATCGGCATTGGGGCTAGTAGCGCCCGCCGCTGTCGAGGATGGCCTGGAGCTTCTCCTTGTCGTTGGAGAAGGGGAAGGCCTGGTACAGCTGGTAGCCGTTCTGCGGATCCAGCAGCGTGGGCCGCATCAGGCGCACCACCTCCAGCTTGTCATTGGAGAAGGAGAACTGCCCCAGCACCGTCAGGACGTGAGCCACGAGGAAGTTCTCGTTCGGCGCCACCTGCGACAGGATGCGCAGCTTCTCGCGCGGGAAGGACTCGCGCACCATCGCCTGGGTGATGTTGCGGAACTGCGTGTCCGAGATGGGCCGCACCACCGGCGGCGGGGGCGGCATCGGCTGCGGGACCGGGATGCCCGCGCCGTACGGCGCGGCGTCGGCCACGTACTTGCCCAGCTTGTCCAGCTCCTCCATGGCGACGCGGATGCTCTCGCGGCCCTTGGCGTCCTTCGTGCGGGACATCGCGTCGCGCAGCGCGCTCTCCAGCCGGTCGATGCGGCGCTCCACCTGGTCGCGGTCGATGACGGCCTGGTCGCGCCCCGGCGGCGGGTGCGGGAGCGGCTGGGGCATCGGGCGGGGCGGCGTGCCGTGGCCCGGGGGCGGGGCGCGGCTGAACTCCGCGGCGCTGTTGACATTGACGGATTCCCCGGCGCGCGGTGCCGTCTGGGCCAGCGAGGCGGCGGAGGAGAGCAGGACGACGGCGAGGGTCAGGGCCTTCATGGTGTGCATCCTTGGAGGTGTTCGTGCTTCGTCCCATCTGACGGGACGAGGCGCCGCCCATTCAAGCCCCCCGCGATGCACGCCGCCAGAAGGCCCCGGGCGGCCATGCGCCGCGAGGCGTCAGGGCGTCGCGCCGCGCTTGGAGACGACCTGGCCGTCGGCGCCAATCTCGTAGACGAGCGGCACGCCCGTGGCGAGCTCCAGGCCCACCACGGTCTCGCCGGACAGCTTGTCCAGGCGCATCACCAGCGAGCGGTTGGAGTTGCCGTGCGCCACGACGAGCACGTTCTTGCCCTGGCGCAGGTCGCCCGCGATGGCGCGGTCGAAGAAGGGCAGCACGCGCTTCGCGGTCATCTCCAGGGACTCGCCGTTGGGGGGCGGCACGTCATAGGAGCGGCGCCAGATGTGGACCTGCTTCTCGCCGAACTCCCTGGCGGCGTCCGCCTTGTTGAGGCCCTGCAGGTCGCCGTAGTGGCGCTCGTTGAGGGCCGCGTCGCGGATGACGGGCGGGCGCTGGCCCAGCGTGTCCAGCAGGATGGCGAGCGTCTCCTGCGCGCGGCTGAGGGCGGAGGTGTAGGCGACGTCGAACTTCAGGCCCTGGAGGGCCTCGGCGGCCTTGCGGGCTTCGGCGCGGCCCTGCTCGGTGAGGGGCACGTCCACGAAGCCGGTGAAGCGGTTCTCGTGGTTCCACAGGGACTGACCATGACGGACGAGGGCGAGGATGGGCATGGCCCTCCTGCTAGCCCAACCAGGGGCAGGGGGAAAAGAGGCAAGCCCCGTCCACCCGCCCGGCCCGTCGTCTTGCGGCCACGCGCCGCGAGCGTCACCCGGCGGCCTGGGCCTCAGACTGGAGGCGCTCGCAGACGGCCGCCACCGCGCTCAGCGTGTTGAACAGGTCCACCATGCCCACCTGCAGGCCCAGGTCGTCCTCGATGCGGTTGGCCAGCAGGGTGGCCAGGAGCGAGTTGCCCCCCACCTCCAGGAAGTGGTCCTCCGGCCGCACCGAGTCCACGCCCAGCAGCTCCTGCCAGTACCCGGCCAGCCGCGCCTCCATGGGCGAGGGGCCTGCGCTCGGTGTGCTCATGGTGCGGTTCCTCCGGGTGGGGCGCTGGAATGGCTGTAAATTGAGAAAAAATAGAACTACCGCGTCAAGAAGGACCGCGCCAGGACAGGAAGGGGGCCTCGCCCTGCCCCGGGGGCCGGGCTTCCCTGGCGGGCTCGGGAGTCATGGAGCCCGCGAGCGGGGCCTGAGCGGCCGCCGGGGACTTCGGCGCCTCCCGCCCGCTCAGGCGGGCTTCAACCGCTCCCGCAGCAGGTACTTGCGCACCTTGCCGGTGGCCGTCTTGGGCATCTCGTCGATGAGCTCCAGCCGGTCCGGCCAGTACTGGTTGGACATGCCCTGCTGCTTGAGGTGGTCGCGCAGCTCGTTGAGCGTGGGCGGGGCCTCGCCCTCGCGAACCACGACGACGGCGCACACCCGCTCGCCGCCGATCTTGTCGTCCGAGTGCGCGACGACGGCGACCTCCTTCACCTTCGGGTGTGAGTAGAGCGTGGACTCCACCTCCACCACGGGGATCTTGTACCCGTACCGGAAGATGACGTCCTTCAGCCGCCCCACGATGCGGATGCCGCCCCGCCCGTCGTCGCGCGCCAGGTCGCCCGTGTCGAACCAGCCCTCCGCGTCCACCGCCGCGGCGTACACGTCGTCGCGCTTGAAGTAGGTGAGGCACTGGCTGGCGCCGCGCACCAGCAGCCGCCCCGTTCCGTCCGGATACGGCGTGCCGTCCTCCGCGAGCGCGGGGACGATCTTCGTCTCCATCCACGCCACCGCCCGCCCGTCACTCTGGCTGGGCCAGTCCGGCGGATCCTCGTGCCGGGTGATGGTGACCGCGCCGTTCTCCGTCATGCCCCACAGCGTGTGCAGCCGCACGCCGAACACCTCGCGCACCGCCGCGATGAGGTGCGGCGGCACCGGGATGGAGCCCGTGGCCAGCTGCCGGAGCGAGGAGGTGTCGCGCTGGCGCTTGCGCTGCAACGCGATGAGGTTCATCAGGTACGTGGGGATGCCGTAGGTGAACGTGACACGGTGCTCCTCGAAGAGCTTGAGCGTCAGCTCCGGGTCGCCCACGTCCATGTAGACGGCCGTGGCCCCCAGCAGGATGGGCATCAGGTACGAATACGTGAACCCCGTGGACGCCGTCAGCAGCGACGGCAGCGCCACCACGTCCGTCCCGTCGATGCCCAGCGTGTCGCAGAGCGCGCGCGTGATGCCGTAGTTCGTGTTGTGGGAGTGCACCACGCCCTTGGGCTCCCCCGTGGTGCCGGACGTGTAGAGGATGTTGCACACGTCATCCGCGGCCGCGGGCGCCACGCGCTCCAGTGACGCCTCCCGCTCCCACTCGCGCTCGAGGAAGTGGCGCTCGAAGTCCCGCTCGCCCGCCTGGAGGTCGCTGTTGTCGCCCAGCAGCACGCGGTGGCGCAGCGACGGCAGCACCGCCGCGATGTCGCGCGCCATGTCCCGGTGCGAGTGCCCCGTCCACGACGTGGGCCCCACGTACACGGACGCCTCCGTGCGCCCCAGGATGAACTCCACCTCGCGCCGCCGGTAGTCCGGCGGAATGGGCGCGATGACCGCCCCCAGCCGCGCGCACGCCAGCGCCAGCGCCGTGAAGTGCCACCCGTTGGGCAGCTGCACCGCGACGATGTCCTCGCGCCCCACGCCCAGGTCGCGCAGGCCCAGCGCGAACCGTTCCATGTAGCGCGCCAGCTCCGCGTAGCTCAGCCGCGTGATGTCCCTGGAGAAGTACCGCGCGGCGATGATCGCGGGCTTGTCCGGGTGCGCCTGGACGCAGCGACGCAGATCGTCAACCACCGTGGTGTCACGCCACCAACCCTTTCGCCGGTACTCGGGCCCCTTCTCCACTGCCGCTGCGTGATGGAAACGCTGCCCCATGCGAAGGTCTCCTCCGAGCGGGCGATGCCAGGGAATGCCGGGCGCGCCGCGCCTGTAACACCGCGAGATTGCCGGGTAAGACGGTTTTTTCTCGTAGGTCTATATCTTAAGAAAATCCGCGTTGACGCCGCATGATGCGATTTCCTAGGGTGTCTCACAACAGGCGGATTCCTGGGCTGTGACAGCGACGCTACGGGCATGACTTTCTCGGCGAACTCAACGACCCCCGGGCTGTCGCGCGAGGCGCGGGCGCCAGATGAACCCACGGGCTCCCGCGGTCTGGTGGCGCCTGCCCGTGTGGGGGAGGCGCCCGCGGACGCGGGGCTGGCGCTCCTGCCGGGCCGGGCGAGGCGGATCCGCCGGACCATCGTGCGGCTGGCGGCGACGCCGTCCGGCTGTCACCTGGGCGGCTCGCTGTCGATGGTGGAGATCCTGGTGGCGCTGCTGGGCCGGGTGATGCGCGTGGATCCGCGCGCGCCGAGGGCGCCCGAGCGCGACCACCTCATCCTGTCCAAGGGGCACGCGGCGGCGGGGCTCTACGCGGCGCTGGCGGAGTTCGGCTTCGTGGACGTGGAGACGCTGGTCCGCGAGTACAACGCGGACGGCAGCATCTTCACCGGACACGTGAACGCGGCGGTGCCGGGCGTGGAGTTCGCCACCGGCAGCCTGGGCCACGGGCTGGGGCTGGGCGTGGGGCTGACGCTGTCCCACGCGCTGCGCGGCGAGCCCCACCGCACCTTCGTCGTCTGTGGCGACGGGGAGATGGGCGAGGGCTCCAACTGGGAGGCGCTCCAGGTGGCGTCGCACCGCCAGCTCACGGGCCTGACGCTGATCATCGACCGCAACGGCGGGCAGAACGACGGGCCCACCGAAGCCATCCTGTCGCAGGAGGCGCTGGTGCGGCGGCTGGACGCGTTCGGCTTCCAGTCGCTGGAGGTGGACGGGCACGACCTGCCCGCGCTCGTCGCCGCGCTGGAGGCGCCCGTGGTGGGTGGCCGTCCCCGCGCCATCGTCGCCCGGACGCGCAAGGGCGCGGGCGTGCCGATGCTCAAGGGCAGGGGGCCGCACTACGCGGTGTTCTCGCCGGAGCACCTGCGCCGGGCGCTCGCGTCGCTGGGGGAGGACGCCTGGTGAGCGCGTCGCTCGCCATGGCGGTGGACCTGGCGCAGGCGCCGGAGGCGTGGCTCGCCGCGCACCCGGCGCTGTCCAGCCGGCTGGTGTTCCGGCACGCGGCGGCGCGGTTCGCGGAGGAGGACGCGCGCGTCGTCTTCCTGGAGGCGGACCTGGGCGGCGGGGGCGATCCGTTCGAGGCGCGCCACCCCCAGCGCTACTTCAACCTGGGCATCTGCGAGGCCACCATGCTGGACATGGCGTGTGGCCTGGCGCACGGCGGGCACACCGTCATCGCGCACAGCTTCGCGGCGTTCGGCGTGATGCGCGCGTGCGAGCAGGTGCGGCTGAACCTGGCCTATGCGCGCGCCAACGTGAAGCTGGTGTGCGACTACGGCGGCGTGTCCGGTGCCTTCTTCGGCCCCACGCACCACGCCATCGAGGACCTGGCCGTGCTGCGCGCCATGCCCAACCTCACCGTGGTGTCGCCCGCGGACGGCCTGGAGACGGTGCAGGCCACGCGCGCCATGCTCCAGCACGACGGGCCGGTGTACCTGCGGCTGGGCCGCAACCGCGTCACCCGGCTGGACGTGCCGCGCCCGCCCTTCGAGCTGGGCCGCGCCGCGCTCCTGCGCGAGGGCGACGACGTGGGCTTGCTGGCGCACGGCGAGGTGGGCGTGTCCGTGGCGCTGGACGCCGCGAGGCTGCTGGAGGCACGGGGCGTCTCCGCGCGCGTGCTCAACGTGCACACGCTCAAGCCGCTGGACGAGGAGGCGGTGCGCGAGACGGCTTCGCGCACGCGGCTCCTGGTGACGGTGGAGGAGCACAACGTATTGGGCGGGCTGGGCAGCGCGGTGAGCGAGACGGTGTGCACGCTGGACCTCCAGCGGCGCGTGCTGCGCGTGGGCCTGCAGGACCGGTACGACTCGCGCGCCGGCTCGCACGAGGCGCTGCTCAGGGGTCATGGGCTGGAGGGCGGGCAGGTGGCCGAGCGCGTCCTGGGCGCGCTCCCAAGGCCCCCCGTGTTCGCCGTGGAATCCACAACGAGGAGGGACTGACATGCAGGTCCAGAACCCGAACCCGATGACGCAGTCCGTGCCGGCGGAGCAGTGCCCGCTGTGCGCGCAGCCGGTGCCGGGCGGCAACCGGATGGTGGGCGAGGTCCTCTCCTGTGATGGCTGTTCCGCCGAGTTGGAGGTGGTGGGCCTCAACCCGCTGCGGCTCGAGGAGGCACCCGAGGTCGAGGAAGACTGGGGGGAGTAGCCCCGCGCCATGCGCAAGGTCGACCTCGTCTATACGCGCGTGCGCACCGAGGAGAAGCTCCTCCTCGAGGCGCTGCGCAGGCGCGACTGCGCCGTCAACCTGGTGCGGGACTCCGGGATGGTGCTGTCCATGGACCGGCAGCGCGTCACCGGGGCCGACACCGTGTTGATGCGCAGCATGTCCTTCACGCGCGCGCGCTACCTGGCCACGTTCCTGGAGATGAAGGGGCTGCGCGTGCTCAACAGCGCGCGGACCATCTCCCTGTGCGGGGACAAGGCGCTCACCAGCGCCGCGCTGGCCGCGAAGGGCGTGCCCATGCCGTGGACGCTCGTGGCCTTCGACGAGGACGCGTGCCTGGAGGCGATCGAGAAGAAGGGCTACCCGGTGGTGACCAAGCCCGTCCTGGGCAGTTGGGGCCGGATGGTGGCCCGGCTGGACTCGCGCACCGCGGCGGAAGGGGTGCTGTCCACGCGCTTCGGCACGGGCGGCGCGCAGGACCACGTGGCGCTGGTGCAGGAGTACGTGGACAAGCCGGGCTATGATTTGCGCGTCTACGTCATCGGCCGGGCGGTGGGCGGCTTGAGGCGGCGCTCCGAGCACTGGGTCACCAACACCGCGCGCGGCGCCGTGCCGGAGCGCTACGAGGTGCCGGTGGTGCACGCGAAGCTGGCGGAGGCCGCGGCCGAGGCGGTGGGTGGGGACATGGTGGCGGTGGACCTGCTGGAGACGCGCGGCGGCGACATCTACGTCAACGAGGTCAACCACTGCGTGGAGTTCGCGCGCAGCCTCGACGCGACGGGCGTCCCGCTGCCGGACCTCATCGCGGAGTACGTCGTGTCCGGCGCGGGCGGCGGCGCGGGGGCCCGGAGATGAGCGTGCGCGTGGCGGTGCTGGGGGCCGCGGGCTACACCGGCGGCGAGGTGCTGCGCCTGCTCCTCGCGCACCCGGCCGTGGAGGTGGTGCAGGCCACGTCCGGCCAGTTCGCCGGCAAGCGCCTGGACTTCCCGCACCCGCACCTGCGCGGAGTGGGGGCGCTGCGCTACACGCCGCACGACGCGCTGGAGCCCTGCGACGTGCTGGTGAGCTGCCTGCCGCAGGGCGGGCTGCTCCAGCGCTGGCCGAAGGTGTCCCGGCTGGCGGAGCGGGTGGTGGACCTGAGCGCGGACTTCCGCCTGGACGCCGCGGGGCACGCGCGCTGGTACGGCAAGCACCCGCGTCCGGACGACGTGCCCGCCTTCGTCTACGGGCTGCCGGAGTGGATGGGCGACGCGCTGACGAACGCGCGCCACGTGGCGATCCCCGGGTGCATGGCGCACGCGGGCCTGCTGGCGCTGCTGCCGCTGCTGCACGCGGGGCTCGCGCGTCCGGATGTGCTGGTGGTGGACGCGAAGACGGGCTCGTCCGGGGGAGGCTCCACGCCGGACCGCGCGTCGCATCACCCGGAGCGCGCGAACGCGCTGCGCTGCTACAAGCCGGTGGGCCACCGGCACACGGGGGAGCTGGAGGGCGTGGTGGCGCGCGTCACCGGACAGCAGCCCACCGTCCACTTCAGCGCCACGGCGGTGCCGGGCGTGCGCGGCATCCTGGCGACAGTGCACGCCTTCGCGGCGCGGCCGGTGGAGGAGGCGGAGGTGGTGCGCGCCATCGCCACGCGCTACCGCGCGAGGCCCTTCGTGCGGCTCTTGCGGCCCAGCGCGTCCCTGTCGCCGTTCCCGGAGCCCGGGCCGCTCCTGGGCACGAACCACTGTGACATGTCGGTGGACGTGGACGCGGAGCGGGGCCGCATCGTGGTGAACGCGGCCATCGACAACCTGGTGAAGGGCGCCGCCGGCACGGCGGTGCATGCGCTGAACCTGATGCTGGGCCGCCCGGAGACGGAGGGGCTGGGCTTCCGGGGCCTGCATCCGCTCTAGACCGCGGTCCGACCCGCGCTTTTTGACTCCCGAGGAGCTTCACGCCATGAGCAGCCCGAGCACGAAATCGAAGGCGGACGCGTCGCTGTCCCCGGGCGCGGCGTTCGCGGCCGCGGTCCGGCAGCACGGCACGCAGGCGCACGTGGACTACGACACGTCCATCGTGGATGCGTTCCCCGGCTTCAAGCGCCGTCCGCGCATCGCGGTGCGCGGCATGTTCAAGACGGCCAGGGCGGAGCGCGACCCGGTGCCCTTCTGGTACGAGACGCACCCCCAGACGAAGCCCACCGGGCCGGTGCAGGACCTGGAGCTGCGGCCGGAGGCGGGGTTCGAGTTCCACCAGGACACGCAGGCGCTCAAGCCCACGCGCGCGTGGATCCAGGTGCCGCGCAACCTGCTGGAGGATTCGCAGGCGCTGGCGCAGTTCATCGACTTCCGGCTGCTGGTGCGGCTGAACACGGCGGAGAACCAGGCGCTGTGCATGGGCAAGGGCGGGGACGGCGTGCGGGGCCTCTTGCACACGCCGGGCATCGTGCGGCTGCCGGCGAAGAAGAACGCGGTGGCCTCGCTGCTCAACGCCTGCGCGCAGGTGGAGCAGATGGGCGGGTCCGCGGACGGCATCGTCATCAACTCGCTGGACTTCTACGAGCACCTGGTAGGCCAGCAGTCCCTGCTGTCGGACCTGGCGGCCATGGGCATCCGCCTGTGCCGCACGCGGATGGTGAACCCGGGCACCATCATCGTGGGGGACTTCACCGCGGCGGCGACGCTGTATGACAGCCAGCGCTCGGTCATCCGGTTCGCGGAGCCGCCTCCGGGCATCTTCCCGCGCGAGGGCCTGGCGGCCTACGGCGAGGTCTACACGACGCTCGCGGTGCACCTGCCCACCCACTTCTTCGTGGCGTCGCTGACCTGATGGCCCCGGCGAGCGCGAAGGGCGAGGGCGCGTCGCTCACGGTCCTCTACATCACCGGCTGGTGCCGCAGCGGCAGCACCATCCTGGGCAACGTCCTCAACGAGGTGCCGGGCTTCTTCCACGTGGGGGAGCTGAGCTTCCTGTGGAGGAACGCGTACGGGAACGGCTCCAACACGCTGTGTGGCTGCGGGCAGCAGTTGCTGGAGTGCGGCATCTGGAACACGGTGCTGACCGGCGATGTGCCGGCGGGCCTGACGCCGCGAGCGCACGCGGACGCCGTGGTCCGCCGTCAGCGGGCCGCCGTGCGCACGCGGCACACGTTGCGGGTGCTGGACGAGGCGGGGGACTCGCAGGCGCTCCAGGCGCACGCGGACTTCCTCGCTCGCACGTACCGCGCCATCGCGCGGGCCACGGGGAGCACGGTGCTGGTGGACAGCGGGAAGTTCCCCTCCGAGGCGGCGCTGCTGCCGCGCGTGGAGGGGATCCGGCCGCTGTATCTGCACCTGGTGCGTGACCCTCGCGCGGTGACGCACTCGTGGACGAAGACGAAGCAGTACGTCGTCCCCATGTCCGCCGCGCGCAGCACGGCGTACTGGCTGGGGTTCAACGCGGCGTCGGAGGAGGTGACGCGGAGGTTCCCCGCTCAATCGCTCTTCCTGCGCTACGAGGACTTCATCGCCGCGCCGGACCGCGCCGTGGACGCGGTGCTGGACCTGGTGGGGGGGGCGCGCGCGCAGAACCCGGTGAAGGGCCGCACGGTGGTGCTGGGCAAGAACCACACCGTCACCGGCAACCCGGACCGCTTCCGCAGCGGGCCCACGCTGCTGCGTGGCGAGGACGACGCGTGGAAGGGAGAGCTGGCACCCGGAGCGAAGGCGCTCACCGTGGCGCTCGCGTGGCCCCTGATGGCGAGGTACGGGTACTTCAGTGGCGCGAGGCGTGCGCCCGTCGGAGAGACCGCGCCGGGCACAGCGGGCGCGGGGACCCGTCGCTGAGCCTGCGGACATGAACTCCGTCCCGATGGCTGAGAATGCGAGAACGCGGCAGGGCCCCTGCCGGAGGCGCGCCGAGGAAACCTGTCGGACCGTCGGACAGGCTCAGAAACTCCGTGGCAGAGGGGCGCCGTGTCGCCAGGTCCGCAGATGCCTGTCGGACAGTTGGACAGGTCTTGAAGCACCGTGGCTGGGTGGAGTGCCAGTTCGTCCGAACTGCGGAAACCTGTCGGACGGTTGGACAGGTTTTCGAGAACCGGAGGCGGGGACACCATGAGCGATTCGCGGGAGAGGAGCGCTCCGGGGTGGCTGGGATGATGAAGGATGGCCGGGGCCGGTCGGACATGCCTGGGGCGTGCCGCGACACGTCATCCGTCGGCGGTGGGGCTGGCCAGGAATGGCGTGCCGGGTGGGGCTGCTGCGGTTCGCGGTTCGGAGGTCAGGCGGGCCCGGGCGGGAGCCCCTGCCTCGGCCCGTGAAGGCGCGGTGCGATGACGTGCGGTGGGCTCGGTCGGGCTCGGCCGTGCTCCAACTTCTGGAGGGATGCGGATGGAACTGGGACTCGCCAACAAGGTCGCGCTCGTCGCTGGTGGCTCCAGCGGGCTGGGACTCGCCGTCGCGGAGGAGCTGGCGAAGGAGGGGGCTCATGTCGCCATCGGCGCTCGGGACTCGGCCCGGCTGGCCCAGGCGGAGGCCCGACTCAAGTCCGTGGCCCGGGGTGGCCGCGTGCTGACGACTCGCGTGGACGTGAGGGACGACGCCGATGTGCGCCGCTGGGTGGAGGCCGTGGTGGCGAAGCTGGGCGCGCTGCACGTCGTCGTCACCAACAGCGGCGGTCCACCTGCCGGGCCGGCCTCCACCTTCGGCCTGGACGCGTACCGGAGCGCGGCCGACACGGTGCTCCTGCCTCCCATCTCGCTGGCGCTCGCGGCGCTCCCTCACCTGAAGGCGGCGGGATGGGGACGGCTGCTGTTCATCACCTCGGAGACGGTGAACCGTCCGGTGGCCCGCTTCGCCCTGTCCGGCTTCGCGCGCATGGGCATCGTGGGCTTCGCCGCCGCGCTGGTGCAGGAGCTGGGCGATGCTGGCATCACCGTCAACGTGCTCGCGCCGGGCTACATGCGCACGCCCCCCGTGGAACACAGCGCCAGTCGCTCGGGCGACATGGAGGCGGGCCTTCGTGCCATGGGCGCGCACATCCCGCTCAAGCGCGTGGGGCTCCCGGAGGAGCTCGCCGCCGCGGCGGTGTTCCTCGCCAGCGAGCGCGCGTCCTTCATCACCGGGACCGTGCAACTCGTGGACGGTGGCGCGAGCGTCATCGGATGAGCGCGAACGCCGCCCCGCCGCCCCGTTGCCCCGTCGTCGTCAAGATTGGCGGCGCGGCGGGCGTGGACCTGGAGAATGTCTGCTCGGACGTCGTGGCGCTCGTCCGCCAGGGCGAGCGCGTCGTCGTCGTCAACGGCGGCTCGGAGGCGGGTGAGCGGCTCCTGGGCTCGCTGGGCCTGGAGCGCCCGGAGGCGACCACCGCGAGCGGCAACGTCGTGCGCCTCACCTACGCCCCCACGCTGCGCGCGCTCACCATGGCGTGGGTGGGCGAGGTCAACAAGGCCGTGGTGCTCGCGCTGCTCGCGAAGGGCGTCACCGCCCTGGGCCTGTGCGGCGCGGACGGGCGCGTGCTCACCGCGCGCAGGCGGCCCCCCCTCAAGTTGCAGGGCCCCGATGGCCGGATGCGCATCGACCGCGAGCACCTGGCCGGGGAGGTCTCCTCGGTGAACGCGGCGCTCCTGGGCACGCTGCTGGAGGGCGGCTACGTGCCCGTCGTGTGTCCTCCCGCGGTGACGGAGGACGGGGTGCTCGTGAACGTGGACGCGGACCACGTGGCGTCGTCCATCGCGGCGGCGCTGGGCGCGAAGGCCCTGGTCATCCTCTCCAACGTGCCGGGGCTGCTCGCGGATCCGAAGGACCCCGCCACGCTGGTGCGCGCCAGCGACG
>JAFADT010000902.1 GCA_023424585.1 Pseudomonadota bacterium | reverse complement strand
ACCTGGCACAGGGCCTCCGCGTGGGTGCGGCCCACGAACTCGTTCACCTGGAGGTCGAAGAACAGGTTGGTGAGCGACTGGGCCAGGCCCGGGATGAGGCGCTGCTCCAGCACGCGCAGCTCCGCGTCCCACCCCAGCGTGTGCGGGAAGCGCACGTGGTGCCCGATTTCATGCGCCAGCACGGCGGTGAGGCTGTCGCGCGCGCCCATGCGGACCAGCAGGTCGAAGTGGACGAACACCTGCCGGCGCGCCAGGTCGATGTACGCGAGCGGCTCATCCGGCGCGGCCTCGCCGGGGCGGAAGCGCTGGTGCGGCACGGGGGGGCTCAGCTCCACGTGCACGTCCCACAGCGCCAGCGCGTCGCGCCAGCACCGCTCCACCTCCTCCGGGGTGAAGGCCGCGCCCGCGCTCATGTCGGCAGGAGGACCGCCAGCCACTGGGAGGTGTGCATCGTGGCCACCGCGCGCCATTCGTTGTGGTGGGTGCTGTACCAGTCACCCGCGCGCGGGTCGCGCTGCGCCAGCGAGGTGAGCGCCTTGGAGGGCTTGCCCGTCGAGGGCTCCAGCCGCTCGTTGCAGCCCATGGGCCCCAGGAGCACGGGCTTCTTCACCAGCCACACGCCCTGCGTGGCCGCGTCGCGTCCGCCCGCGGCGGTGGCGCGGTGACGGTCGTGCACGCAGACGACGGCGGGCGCCAGGAAGTGCACCTCCCCGGGCATGAAGCGCGCGTCCTCCTGGGACAGGTCCACCCACTGCGCGGTGGACGTGTCGCCCAGCGTCTGGGAGGGCGGCTCCATCGCCTCGTTGGCGATGGCGTGCAGGTGGCCCTCCAGGTCCTCCAGCGAGGTCAGGTTCGCGCCCAGGCGGCAGAACAGCCGCTGCACCCAGGGCGGCGCGGACTCCAGGTTCTCGCTGAGGTTCCACATGCGCGCGAGCGCCGGGGCCTGCTCCTCCTTGCGCAGCTTCGGCAGGAGGCGCGGCACGAGGTCCGACCACGCGAGCGTGAAGAAGTTCCGCCGCCCGGCGGACTCCGGGTACAGGTAGCCCAGCCCGATGCCCTCGGCGCCCAGGCGCAGGTAGTCGCGCAGCAGCTCCTCGCCGGCCGCGGCGTCGCCGCTGGTCAGCGCCTGGCCCAGGCGGACCCCGGGGCCATCCAGGAAGGCGGTCCACAGCGCGGGGTCCCAGCGCACGAACCGGCCGCGGGCTTCGTTCTCCAGGTCCTTGACGAAATCGCTCATGGCTGCTGCCCCTGACCGCCCGGGTTCTCCTTCAGCCACGTCGCGTAGTTGCGGTAGCGGCTGTAGAGGGACTTCAAGTGGATGAGGTCCTCGTACACCGGACCGGACAGCTCCTGGCGGGTCATCAGCTCGTTCATCAGCGCGGTGACGGTGGACAGGCGCCTCTCCGTGGTGCGCAGGTCCACGCCGGACAGGCCCAGGTCCAGCTCGGCGCGCAGGGCGACGACCTTCTGGCGCACGGGCGCGTGGGTGCCGTAGCGGGCCATGGCCATGTCGAACATGTTGCGGATCCACGCCACCCGGTCCTGGAGCAGCAGCTTGTTGCCCTTCACCTCGAAGAAGGGGCTGCGCGCGTTGGGGGTGAGCTTCTCGTGCAGCACCCAGGGGATGATCTGCCGGAAGTCCTCCAGCTCCGCGATGCGGTGGCCGCGGAAGAACGCGAGCGCCTTCGCGAAGTGGAGGATGGTCTGGTAGGCGCGCACGCTGGTGCCGTTCTCCGTCTGCGTGCAGAGGTGCACCTTCTTGTCCAGGGGGCACTGCTCGTTGCACACGGCGGACACGGTCTGGCCGGCCAGCTTCAGCGTGTCCTTGTGCTTGAACTCGAAGCGCGGGGACGCCATGCGGCAGAAGTCCAGCTGGCCCAGGAAGAAGGCCACGCGCTCCAGCACGCCCTTGGGCACCTCCACGGCGAGGATGGCGTTGTAGGCCTTCTCCAGCTCGCCGGGCGTGAAGACGATGTCCTTGGGGAGCAGCTCCTCCGGGGACTTGTCGGACTCGATGCGCTGGAGCAGGGTGTCCACGAAGCCGGAGTTGAAGGGCACGGCGCGCACGACGACGTCCAGGCGGTCCTTGAGGGCCTCGATGACCTGGAAGGTGCCGCCGCCCTGGTCGTCGTTGGCGGTGAGGAACCAGGACGAGCGGCCGGTGTAGACGTACTGGTCCATCATCTCCGCGTAGCCCTCGCCCAGCAGCGACAGCAGGGCGGACTGGGTCTTGGTGGGGATGCGGTTGTACTCGTCGACGATCTTGACGCGCTGGCCAATCCACTTGCGCCAGCTGACCTTCACGGCGGACAGGTCCTCCGCCTTGAGCATGTCGGAGGGCAGCGGGGCGCCGAGCAGGTCCGCGATGGACAGCTGCGGGTGGCCGCGCTGGATGCCCCGGTGGACGTCCTCGCGGCCCATGCCGGAGAGCAGGGCCATGAGGATGGCGGAGGTGGTCTTCCCGCGGCCCGGCCCGCCCACGAGCAGGGCGCGGCGGCAGGTGAAGAGGGTGAGCAGGGGGATGAGGACGAAGGAGCTGTAGCTCATGTCCTCCGGGAGGTGGACCTCGTCCCCCGCGGTGTTCTTGAGCGCGGCGGAGCCGCCGAACTCGATGTCGTAGTAGGGGCAGATGACGGCGTTGTTGGTGATCCACCAATACGCCTGCCGCATCTTGTCGTGGAGGCTGCCGCCGTCGCGCTCGGAGAGGTGGACGCTGAGGCCCTTGTCCGCCGACGCGCGCCCGGTGAGCAGGCGCGAGACCCAATCCTGGTTGGCCATGGAGGGGTGGGAGTGTAGCAGCGGGGATGGCCGTTGCGATGCCCGGAGACGCAGGCTCCCTCCCTGGGGGGTGACCAGGCTCCAGGAGGCATGCTACGCGGACGCGTTCGAGGTCGAGGAGGGGAGCCGGGAAGTGGAACGAATTGCTGCTGCGGAGGCTGGCCCGATCGATGAAACGGAGGCGATGGTGATGGCCATCTCCGACCATCAATACAAGGATGTGGAGCCAGTGTTCCTCTGGGGCGTCGAACATCTGCGCGAGCTTCGAACCAGCGATTAGAGCGTCACCAGCCCCAGCCGCGCCGCGCGCACCACGGCCTCCGTGCGGCGCTGCACGCCCAGCTTGGCCAGCACCGCGTTCACGTGGAACTTCGCGGTGTGCTCGCTGATGGTGAGCCGGTCCGCGATGGCCTTGTTCGACAGGCCCTCCGCCAGCAGGCCCAGCACCTCGCGCTCGCGCGGCGTCAGCGCGTCCGGGCCCGGCGCTCCCGACGGCGCCGTGCTCCTGGGCGCCGCGCGCACCTGGGCCAGACCCGGCTCGAACACCGTGAGGCCTCGGGCGACCGCGTGCAGCGCGGCCCCCAGCATCCCCGGCGCCACGTCGCGCAAGAGCAGGCCCCTCGCGCCCGCGCCCAACGCCAGCTCGCCCGCTGCCTCGTCCGCCACCAGCGCCAGCACCGGCGCGCCCAGGTCCGGCGCCGCCCCTTCCTCCAGCCGCAGGCCCGTATCCCAGAGCACCACATCGGGCGGCGCGCCCCTCGCCGACTCCAGCTCCTCCTGCGTGCCCGCCGCCACCACCGTCCAGGCCTCCGCCTGGTCGCTCAGCGCCCGTGCGAGCGCGCCCCGGGCCAGGGGGTCCTCCGATACGAGCGCGAGCCTGGGCGGTGACGAGGGCGCATCCAACATGAGCCCCTCATCCCTAACCGCGCCCGCTCCGTTCGCCACACCGCGCGGCGCCGGGGCGCCCCTCCCTTCCTCGGGGCTGCTCGCTTGTGAAGAATCGTGAAGTCCTCGCGGGAGGGGTACGCAATGACGGTCCGGACCACGCACGGGTGGATGG